>JAYSRS010000066.1:0-6473 GCA_043720935.1 Saprospiraceae bacterium | reverse complement strand
CTTTTCACTTTTCACTTTTCACTTTTCACTTTTCACTTTTCACTTTTCACTTTTCACTTTTCACTTTTCACTTTTCACTTTTCACTTTTCACTAATTTAGATAGTTTCGAGGGCTTCTTTAATCGCCACAAAACTCGGCAACTCGCCTGGATGCGGCGTCACTTCGGCGTAACGAACAACCCCCTCAGTATCAATCACAAAAGCCGCCCGTTTTGAGACGCCTTTCATGCCGAAAACGAAGTTCTCAAGCAATACATCGTAAGCTGCCGAAACGGTCTTATTAAAATCCGACAACATTGGAAAATTGTAGCCATTGTCTTCTTTAAATTTGCCCAAAGTGAACGGAGAATCCACCGAAATTGACAAAACTTGCGCGTTCAAACGCTCATAAACGCCCATATTGTCGCGGGCATTACACAATTGCGTCGTGCAAACACCCGTAAAGGCTTGTGGAAAAAAGTGTAAAATCACGTTTTTACCGCGAAAATCACTCAATTTAACTTCTTTTTTTTCATCCGAAAAAAGCGCGAAATCTGGCGCAGCTTGTCCTACTTCAATCATTGTTTGACTATTTTTTTAAAATTAGTATTACGGACTTTAGTCCGTGAATGTATAAAAAGTCACGAATTAAAGTTCGTGATACAATTTAAAAACGGCGCAAAAGTACGCTGCTACACGTATTATATGTACACCTAACAGTTTTAAACTTTTGTCAATTTAAAAAGTTCCATAAACGTAACGCGACCTTTGGGTCGCTGTTTATCGTTAACAATGTAAAATGCAGAGAACTAAGCGACCTTAAGGTCGCGTTACGTTCATCCGTCTAATTTAATTAACACGTTACCAACGCATTACGTATCAAACTTTCAAACATCAAACGCCCGTCTGCATTGCCCAAAATATCTTCCGAAGCGCGTTCGGGATGCGGCATCATACCAAAAACGTTGCGTTGTGCATTGCAAATACCCGCAATATTAAACGTCGTTCCGTTCGGATTGCCCCCCTCCGTAATTTGGCCATTTTCATTGCAATATTTGAACAAAATTTGGTCATTTTCCACCAAACTCGCTAGTGTTGCGTCGTCAGCATAATAACGACCTTCGGCGTGGGCAATCGGAATTTTGAAGGCTTTTGCGGTGTCCAAATCAGCCGTCAACGCTGAATCAGTCGTCATTGTCTTCAAAAATACATTTTTGCAAATGAATTTCTGATTCGCATTCCGCAACAAAGCCCCGGGGAGCAAATGTGCTTCGCAAAGGATTTGGAAACCGTTGCAAATGCCAAAAACAAAGCCGCCATTGTTCGCAAATTCGACAACTGCTTGCATAATCGGCGAAAAACGCGCAATCGCACCGCAGCGCAAATAGTCGCCGTAGCTGAACCCGCCCGGAAGGATTACGCAGTCAACACCCTCGGGCAATGCCGCTTCTTTGTGCCAAATTTTCACCGTTGACTGACCCAAAACCGTCCCTAAAACGTGCATCATATCGTCGTCACAATTAGAGCCAGGGAATACTACTACACCAAATGTCATTTTTTAATTTTTTATATTGTTTTGATAATCAATTTCTTATTTGCTAGTATGCTTCTTTCATCACTTTCACCAACGCCGCGTTCTCCTCTGCCGTGCCCACCGTAATCCGTAAACAACCTTCGCACAATACCACATTATTCCGATTTCTAACGACTACACCATTCGTTGCCAACCAATTATATAAGTCATTAGGTTGTAATACTTTAATCAAAAGGAAATTGGCGTCCGTCGGATAGACCTCTTTGACAAAATCAAGACCCCTCAGTATTTCAGCCAATTTTTCACGCTCCACTAAGATTTCAGCAATTGTCGCCGCCGTTTTTTCGGCATTTTTCAAGGCGTTTAAAGCGGTACGTTGCGTCAGTTCGTTGACATTGTAAGGCGGTTTTACTTTATTCATCAAGCCAACAATTTCCGTCGAAGCGAAGGCCATACCCAAGCGAATAGCCGCCAAACCCCACGCTTTTGAAAAGGTTTGCATGATGACCAAATTCGGAAAGTAAATCAATAAACGCTTGAAACTCGCCTGTTCCGAAAAATCAATATAGGCTTCGTCAATCGCAATAATGCCGTCAAAACTAGCCAAAAGCTGTAAAATCAATTCTTTTTTGAAGGAATTACCCGTCGGATTGTTCGGGCTACACAAAAAAAGGATTTTTGTTCGCGCATCGCACCCCCTCAGTATTTCCTCGGCTTTGGGTTGGAAATCGGGTGTCAAATTAACTTTTCTCACCTCGACATCGGCAGTATTTGCCGACACTTCGTACATTCCGTAAGTCGGCGGCAAGGTCATAATATTGTCAATCCGAGGCTCGCAAAAAACGCGTATCAGTACGTCAATTACTTCATCTGACCCACTGCCGAGAAAAATATTTTCGGCAGGTACATTTTTTTGTTTCGATAATTCTATCCGCACCGCCGTCGCTAGAGGGTCGGGATAGCGATTCAAGCCGTCATTCGGAAAAGGGTTTTCATTGGCATCCAAAAACACCGACGCCGCGCCTTTAAACTCATCACGAGCGGACGCGTAAGGCTTCATCTTTAAAATATTCGGTCTAACTAATTGTTTAATCGTAACGGTCATTTTTTGAAAATTTTGGCGCAAATATCCTTCAAAAAAGCAAAAAATCGCTGGTTTGCGCTTTGGTTTTTTCAAAAAATAAAAAACTATGCAAAACTCACGGCAGAGTGCCTACTTTTGCGGTGTTTTTAGCAAAATCAAAAAGTATGAAACTTTACCACATTGTCCGACCGCTTGTGACGTTGACATTTAAAATGTATTTTAAAAAAATTTACCATATCGGCGGTGAAAACATCCCGAAGGGCAAACCCGTTATTTTAAGCATCAACCACCCAACGGCGTTTTTTGAGCCAACAATCATGGCTTGTACCTTCCCTGAACACGACTTTTACTTCATCACAAGGGGTGATGTCTTCCAAAAAGACCTTTTTCGGCGCATTTGCGAGAGCCTTTTGATGATTCCGATTTACAGATTTAAGGACGGTTTTGACAATTTGCGGAAAAATGAAACCTCCATGAGCTTCATCACAGAATTGCTCGGCGAGGGAAAAAAAATCCAAATTTTCAGCGAAGGCAGCACCGAAACCATCAAAAGACTGCGGCCTCTTCAAAAAGGAATGGCCAGAATGGCCTTCGACGCCTACAAAAAATATGGCCATCAAGACCTACAAATAGTCCCTGTCGGCTTAACTTATGGCGACCCACATCATCCGCGCAATGAAGTAATGATAAAGATTGGTGCAGCAATACCCCTCAGTAACTACTACGATTTGTACACCCAAAACCCTGCAAAAGCCGTTAATCAAGTGACCGCTGATGTTCAAAAAGCCATGCTTCCATGCCTCGTACACATTGAGCGCAATGAAGATTTGGTATTGAGCGAACAGTTATTCAAGCTGTATCGAAACGCTTTTCCACAAACCGTTTTTCCCATCGTTCAGCGTTCGGAGCGTCGGCTTTTGGCACATCAAGAAATGGCCGACAACTTATTACAACTCAATGACAGTCAACGATTTGAACTAGGCGAAAAAACAGCATCTTATTTTTCAAAATTGCAAAAAGAACACCTCAACGACTTAGCCGTAGCGCAACCTTGGCACGCCAACTTTAAAAATTTATTGGTACTGATTATCGGTTTTATTCCCTTCGTTATCGGTTGGTTCGGCCACAGTTTACCGAATCTGTACGCCAAACGCGTGCGCGATACGAAGGTGAAATATTTGGAATTTGAAGGCCCCGTTCGGGCGGGTGTTTCCGTCGGCGCGATGGTCATTCAATACTTAATATTGTTTGTTTTAGCAATAATTATCAGCAATTGGGCGTTTTGGACGTTCTTATTCGTCCTCCCGTTTTTAGGATTTTACAGCTTGATTTATGTCGATTTATTAAAAAACTATACGCATTGTCAACGTTTAAAACGCCTAAATACTGAGGGGATACTGGCTTTACGTACAGAGCGCGAAATTATCTTGAAAATGGTACGTTAACGGATTTTTTTATTAGATATTCCTTAAATTTGCGTTTCCAATGACTGAAACATATCATAAAAATATCCACACATTCCCAACAAAAATGATTCACGACACATCTATGAAAACCCTTCGCATCGGCGTCCGAATGGAACCGTGGGCAAAACTTTTTGGCGTTTACACCCAAGGTTTTTTGAAAGACCACGGCATTGAAAGCCAATTAGTGCTTTACCACGACCATCAAGAACTCGCAAATGCTTTGCTATCCGCAGAAATAAATATTTTTCCGACGGGGCTAAAAGATTTGCCTACGACGTTGCCCGAAGGAACAACAATCGCCGCACTGTCAGCGCGTGACGACGTGCGTCAATGTCTTGTTTTACCGCATTTTGTCGCCGAAAAAACGGATTTAGCGACCATGAAAGGCTTGACAATTGGCGTTTGCGACACAATCAGTCAGGCACAATTGTTGGCACTTTATCCCGAATTGAAGGCCGAAATCCATGATATGTTGCCACTTGAAGGCATCGAAGCCATGCGAAGCGGTCGGTTCGACGGTGGCATTATGACGACCGTTACGGCCAAAGTTTTGGCGATGCGCGAAGATGAATGGTTGATTCGGCACATCAACGCCCGCGAATTTGTACCCGAAGCGGGGCAAGGCGTCGCGTGTTTGGTCGCCGCGACGGACGATTTGGCGACGCGGCGTTTGCTCAAAACCGTGCATAATCAAGCCGTGGCGATGGCAACAAACGTGGAGCGAACGCTCAAAAAAATGTTCGACGACTGCAATATTGCGGCCCATTGCGAACGCGACAAAATGGGCAATTATCATTTCAGCGCGGCGACGGTTGTGAACGGAACTTTGCGGAAAATACGCCTCTCACGGTCAACGACGGTCGGCTTAGCAGAAAGTGCAAGAACGGCGTTGTTGAATGTGCATTAAAGGACATACTAACCTTTGGAGAGTTTGAAAATCTCCAAAGGTTGAAAAAACGGCCTCACGTACTTATACTTGGGGCTATTTTTTTTTTACGATACCCCCTCAGTATTTTCCTTGGTTTTTCAACAAAACGGCTACTTTTGGGTTTGAAAGTAGGTTTCAGAAACTTCTGAAAAAAATAAGTCGCAAACAGGATTTTTATACAATGAATCAGAAAATGGATTGGCAAGAAGGCAAAGACAAATTTTTGCAGGCTTGGGGTGCGCTCGGCAGTTCGTGGGGCATCAACCGCACGATGGCGCAAATTCACGCGCTTTTGATGATTTCGCCGCAGTCGCTCAGCGCGGATTCGGTGATGGAGGAGCTAAAAATATCGCGGGGCAATGCCAACATGAACCTGCGCGCCTTGATGGATTGGGGATTGGTTTACAAGGAGTTACGCGCTGGCGACCGTAAAGAATACTTCGTGGCCGAAAAAGATATTTGGAAAGTGGTGCGCCAAATCATCATCAATCGAAAGAAAAAAGAACTCGACCCGATGTTGAAAATATTGGATGAAATAGGCGGTATTGAGGAAAATTGCCCCGAAGCAATTGCCCTCGCAAGCACCGTCCGTGACCTTAAATTGTTCTCTTCAAAGGCCGATAGCACTTTAGAAATGCTCGTAAAAGCCGATTCTAATTGGTTTGTCGGGACGTTTATGAAAATGATAAAATAAAAAACTTGTCCACAAATTGTACAGATTTCCACAGGCTTATCCATATTGAAAATGATTCTATGCTTTGATTTGCTTAAAATATCGCCATAAATCAGGGATAATCTGAAAGATTTGTGGATAACTAACCATTTACGTGATGATACAATTTGATAAAACATGGACGCTTTTCCTCGACCGCGACGGCGTCATTAACCGCCGAATTGTCGGCGAATACGTCAGCGATTGGGACGATTTCGACTTTATCGTCGGCAGTATAAAAGCGATTGAAAAACTGAGCGAACGCTTCGGGGCAGTCGTCGTTGTGACGAATCAAGCGGGCATCGGTAAAGGTTTGATGACCGAAAAACAACTGCACGAAGTCCATAAAAAACTCTTGAAAACAATAGATTTGCTCGATGGACGCATTGATAAAATTTACTATTGTCCCGACACACCCGACAGCAATTCGCCGAATCGGAAGCCCGAAACGGGCATGGCTTTCCAAGCAAAAGCTGATTTTCCGCAGATTGATTTTTCAAAATCAGTCATGGTCGGCGATTCGATTTCGGACATGGATTTTGGTAAACGCCTCGGTATGACCCTCGTTTTTATCGAAGGCAAAAAAGAAGACCCTTCCCTATTTGCGCCCGATTTCACGTTTAAAACGTTGAAAGAGTTTGCGGATGAAGTGAAATAGTGTTAAAAATAATATGCGAATTAAGAGTTAAAATGCCTCAAATCCGTTAGGATTTGCACATTTATAGAACCATTTATAGCGTTTTTCCTCGAATCCGTAGGATTCGCACATT
>JAYSRS010000065.1:0-2315 GCA_043720935.1 Saprospiraceae bacterium | reverse complement strand
AAGCTGCCTCCGATAGATTTTCTCCACGCACGCCTTTTTCGCGCAGCGAAAAACAGTGCGTATGAAAATACGCTTTTATTTATTTCGCGTTACTTAGCCGAAATGGCAAGTATCGGCATATACGGCAAATCATTTGAGGAATTAATGGCTGAAAAGAAATCGAATTTGAGGACGTAATTGCTCAAAAAGAAGCTGAAAGAGAAGCTGACCGTAAAAGAACAATTTTTGCACTCTTGGGAAATAATTTTTCTCCCGAGAAAATTGCTCATTTGCTAAGCTATGATTTGGCGTATGTTTTAAAAATTGCCGCGCAAAAATCGGCATCGTCGGATGAAGAAAATAAGCAAAATTGAGGAGGAATTTTGTTCGTTTCTCAATAAATAGACCCCCTCAGTATAAAAGCCGTTTTTTACTCTTTTTGAAGTAAAAAACGGCTTTTTCGTTTGCTTTTTCCTAGAAAACTTCGCCTAAATGTATGAAAAAACCTCTTGAACCGCCCGCCCCAAAACCATAATCAATGGCAATATTGGTATTAGAACGTTTGTTAATCTTAATCCGTAAACCCGTTCCGTAACCTATTCTAGCCGCTTCAAAATCATTAGATGTTGGCTCTGAAAAACTTTCACCATTGACAAACGCCACACCACTTAACAAACCATTTTTAGTCAATGGAAAACGGTATTCAGATTCCAAATAAATCATATTTTTACCTCGAAAACGGCTGCGTACATAGCCACGACCTACGTTATTATAGGTGTCCCAACCCGTACTAGGTAAAACTTGATACGGCGGATTGCCCAATAAAGTTAAATGATTATAGCTCCAAAAAGCTAAAATATGACGATTATAGCCGAGTTTTATGTATTTTCTAAAATCTAAAAGCAGCGATTGCCAATCGTTATCGCTGCCCAAGCCTGTCGTGTTATAGCGATAAACGACATTAGCATATTGCTCGCCGCCGTTTGGATTTAACGGATTTTTACGGTTGTCGAATAGACCATTTAAACTCAGACCAGATGAGATAGACTTGGCATTGAAACCATAATTAATCGCATCCGAAACCCGTGTATCGGTATAGCTTTCGATAGTGGTATTGTAATAATAATCTAATTGATAACCCACGCCAGCGTACCAATTCGCCCCTAGATTTTTCAACACGGATTGATACAAACGGATATAATTAAAATTCATCGTTACGCCGTCCGCATCGGTTGTTTTAGTGCCTAAACCATACGTTTCCAAAGGATAAAGCATGAAACGCCAATCGGTTTGGATGTTAAATCGGTTGTCTTTTGTCCAAATATTTGCTGCAATCGGGATGTTTATTTGATGCAATTGTGTATAATTTGCATTCAACGCGACGTTTGACAGATTCGTTTTCGATGTATCACCTAAACAAAAGGCACTATTTGTTGACACTACGGCTGCCAACCCCGTTGATAGACCAAAACCGAGTGCAGGCACAACAGTCACCTCAACTTTACGTGATTTAGCTGAGCTAGAAACCGTTTTTAAGCTACGTCCTTTGATAGAAATGGATTTTATAACGTCTATTAAATCTTTTTGAGGTGTCGCCGTCGTTTGACCCGTTGCTGATAGAGGCAAAAACAGAATGAATGAGGATAAATATTTAAGCATAATGAAAAATTTAAACAGATGAATACCGAATAATAGATAATACCATTCTTACAAGCCTTTACGTTGCCTTAGCGTTCAAATTTCAAATAAATAATGGTAGCAACGGTCGCTATTACGACTGTAAATATACCGTTTTCGACAACTACTTTTTTATAAATTCTTCCCAAACGGTCAAAAAGGGCGGTGAAATGGGAAAAAAAGTCTTTAAAATTAAAATTTGACGTTTGAGGACACCCCCTCAGTAAAAAGCACTTTAAGCAGTTATGAGTTATAAGAGATGAGTTATGAGTTTTACAAGGCATTGGTAATCAATTATTTGTAAATAGTTAAAGCAATGGTTATTTATATTAGGGGTTTCTCAAAAAAACAATTACTTTGTTATCAATGATTTATGCCCAAAATTCAAGCTGAAAAACGTCGTCATTGCGAGGCACGAAGCAATCTTTTTGTTTTCGCTGACTGCCAAGTCTTAAAGATTGCTTCGTGCCTCGCAATGACAACGCTCTCTCATTGAAATAAGTGGTAAAATCTAAGAGTCAATCAGGCGTTTAATTTTTATAAGGAAACCCTATTATTTATATTAGGAACGTTGAAAAAATAAAAGCGCATTTTACGGGCTGTTTCTCGCTTCGCTCGAAAGACGCCCTTTAAAGGTTTTTTCTAGGAGGCAGCTTGTT
>JAYSRS010000064.1:0-19849 GCA_043720935.1 Saprospiraceae bacterium | reverse complement strand
CTCAAAACTCAATACTTTAAACGCGCTTACGGTCGATTAAGAACGAAAAGCGGTGCGTATTTTTGAGCGCAATACCCGTCCCGCGTACAACCGCCCGAAGCGGGTCATTGGCCACATGAACTGGCAATTTTGTTTTCATCGCAATCCGCTTGTCGAGGCCCCTCAGTAAAGCACCACCGCCTGTCAAATACAAACCTGTTTTGTAAATATCGGCGGCCAATTCTGGTGGCGTACTTTCGAGTGCTTTCAAAACGGCGTCCTCGATTTTTGAAATAGATTTATCGAGTGCGTGCGCAATTTCGCTATAACCAACCGTGATTTGCTTTGGAATGCCCGTCATCAAGTCGCGTCCGTTTACGGCAAAATCTTCTGGTGGATTGTCAAGCTCAGGCATGGCCGAGCCAACGTGAATCTTGATTTGCTCCGCCGTCCGTTCGCCAATCAGAATGTTATGTTGGCGTTTCATATAGTTCAAAATATCTGAAGTCAATTCGTCACCCGCGATGCGGATGCTTTGGTCGCACACGATGCCTGACAAAGCAATGACGGCAATTTCTGTCGTGCCGCCGCCTATGTCAATAATCATGTTGCCAATCGGCTCTTCCACGTCGAGGCCAATGCCAAGTGCAGCGGCCATCGGTTCGTGAATCAGATACGTTTCTTTTGAATCCACGTGGTCAGCGGACTCGAAAACAGCGCGTTTTTCGACTTCCGTGATGCCCGAAGGAATACAAATAACCATTTTGAGGTGGGTAAAAAAACGACGGCGTGCGCCTGTCATCCGAATAAAGCCTTCAATCATACTTTCGGCAGCTTGAAAATCGGCGATAACACCGTCTTTCAAAGGGCGAATAGTTTTGATATTTTCGTGCGTTTTCTCGTGCATTTGCATCGCTTTCATGCCTACTGCGATGGTCTCGTTAGTTTTGCGGTCAACCGCTACGATAGACGGTTCGTCCACCACAATTTGATCGTCTTGTATGATGAGCGTGTTGGCAGTGCCAAGGTCTATCGCTAATTCCTGCGTAAAGAAGCTGAAAAATCTCATTTAAGGGCGTTGTCTCGTGTATTTTCAACCCTCGTAAAAAGGGCGTCGAGCTGTTCAAAAAGATGAAATAAAAATGTGAGTTCATAGATTCTAGGCAACCTATTTGGTACGTCTTTTTTTACGTTAAGTCGTCCATTTTCTGCTGTTTCTCCAAAAATCGGCACAAAAAAACGAAAACTTTATCGAAAAACGCAACTTTTTGAACGGCAAAAAACGGAAATTTTTTTTTTCGCCCGCATTTTTACCCCCCCTTAGTATTTTTCCGACTTTAAGGCGTAGAAAATGACGGGAATATGACTTTTTAAGGGATTTCAAATTTCATAGATTTCAAATTTCAAGGCAGAGCGGTTCTATTTCGTTTCTCCGACCTTAAAAATCTTTAAAATTTGAAATTACTGAAATTTGGAATCTGAAATTATCGCTTCGCAAGCTTCATCGAGCAGTTTATGCACCAACTCAAAGCTGTTATCGTAGTACGGGTCAGGCACTTCAAGGTCGCTATACGGTCGTGAAAAATTGAGAATTAACTTAACTTTTGCGCGTTGCTCGTCCGTTTTGGCGTGTTTCAAAATATCCCGAAGGTTGCTTTTATCCATCGCCAAAACGAGGTCAAAGTTGTCCAAATCTTCTTTTTGAAACTGCCGAGCGCGTTGTTTGGTCAAGTCAATATGGTGTTTTCTAGCAATCGCAATGCTCCGATGGTCAGGTAACTCGCCAATGTGCCAACCGCCCGTTCCTGCGGAATCAACAGTCCAGTCTAGGTTGTTTTCCCTAATTTTATCTTGTAAAACACCTTCGGCAAGCGGTGAACGGCAAATATTGCCTAAACAAATCATCAAAATTTTCATGGTGAATAGCGCGTAAGTAATTGGTTAAAATTAAATAAAAATAGTATAGATATTATTTGTTGAGCGAAATTAAACACTCTACGTATAATAACAAGGCTTTTGCTCTGAATTTTAATATTGAAGTATATTTTATTCGACAAGGGACGCAGGTTAAAGGAGTTCGATAGATGGACACTGACTGTTTATTGTATCGCTAGGATGCTAAAATTAGTCAAGAAAAAATTAATCTTGTACATTATGCTTGTACATTTGTCAAAAAATAAGAAAAATGTACCCCCTCAGTATAGAACCGTATTAAAATCGAAAATTCCTTTTCATCATGTCCACAATTATCCTATCCAAGCAAAACGGCATCGCCACATTGACCTTCAATCGGCCTCAAGTTTTCAATTCTTTCAACGCCGAAATGCGTGTAGCCATGCTCGGCGCGCTCGACGATTGCGCCGAAGACCCCTCAGTACGTTGCGTCGTCATAACGGGCGAAGGCAGGGCTTTTTGCGCGGGACAAGACTTGGCCGAAATTTCAAATGCGGCTACTGCACCGAGTTTTGAAAGCATTTTGGACGAAGGTTTTAATCTTATTGCCTTGAAAATCAGACAGTTAGAGAAGCCTGTTATTGCAGCCGTGAATGGCGTTGCAGCAGGGGCAGGGGCAAATTTGGCCTTGGCTTGCGATATTGTGGTGGCAACCGAATCGGCAGGTTTTATCCAAGCCTTTTCAAAAATTGGCTTAATTCCCGATTCGGGCGGGACATTTACGCTGCCGCGTTTGATTGGTTTCGCACGGGCGAGTGCCTTGATGCTATTGGGCGATAAAGTATCAAGCGTTGAAGCCGAACAAATGGGCATGATTTATAAATGCTTTCCCGACACCGTTTTTGAAGAAAAAACCCAAGCCCTCGCCACAACTTTGGCTGCAATGCCGACGCGTGGTTTGGCTTTCGCAAAACAGGCGTTGAATGCCGCTTTTACCAACGATTTTGAAACACAACTGGCTTTGGAAACAAAATTGCAAGGCCAAGCGGCTTCCACCGCCGATTATACTGAGGGGGTCACTGCGTTTATTGAAAAAAGAAAACCGACGTTTACGGGGCGTTAAATTAGGAAATGGCCTACTGATTGGGCTGATGCGACTGATTTTGCACATAAAAAAAACGTCGGAAAGGCTTTAACCTCCTTCCGACGTTCGTTATTTATAAAACCTTGACAGCCAATTACTTAGGGGCTTTCAAAGTTTCTGGAATTGCTGGTGGAATGGATTGACAAATATCCTTACCTGCTTTGTCCCGAACGAACAACTCAACGCGGCGATTGAAACGGCGACCCGCATCATCTTCCGTATTTTGAGCGACTGGACGACCTTTACCATCGGCTTCGGTTTTCAAACGTGCCGCGTCAATACCCATACCAATTAAGATACGTCTAGCCGATGCTGCCCGTCTTTTCGACAAGTCTTCGTTGTAAGGAACAGAGCCTTTGCCGTCCGTATGGGCCGACAAAACGCCGATATAGTCTTTGTTCTCCTTCAAAATCTTCGCCATTTCCGCCAATTCTTCCTTGGCGGTAGTCGTAATATCGGCCTTATCGAAGTCAAACAAAATCCAATTCAAATCGCAACTTGGCGCAGCCGCTACCGCAGGCGTTGCTGGTGTAGGCGCAACCGTTTTTGGCGTTTCGACTGGCGGTGCAACGGTAACAGCCGTCGGTACAGGTGTCGTATTGCAACCTTTGCCCATCAGCAACCACGCCAACAAAGCCAAAAGCGGCAACAAAAGCCACCACCAATTGAAGCCCGTTTCCTTCGTCACGGGTTCAGCAACTGTCATCGGCGACACATAAACTGGCGGCGGTGGTGCAGTAACTTTCGGTGTCGGAATCGCGGCGGCTACGGCGGCGGCTGCCGCTACGGCAACAATTGGCGGCACAACCGCAGCAGCTTCTTTCTGCATACAGCTACGACCGACTTCACGACCCGTTTTGTCTTTCAACACGTTAATGTAATACTCACCGCGCTTGATGGTCGAGTACATACTGCTGTTGTTGAGGTTTTTCAACACGCCCGACAATTCCTTGTCGCGGTCTTGCGACGTGCGGAAGCCTTCGCTCCGCAAACGCACGCTACCGTCGGCATTATATACAGCAAAATAGAACTGGCCGTTGCTGTGCTTGAACATTGCCACGTTGTTCCCTTTGTCGTTGATGGTTTTGCCTTCGTATTCACGGCATGGCAAATAATCGTCTTCAACATCGGCGGGCGGTGCGGGTACTGAGGGGGGCACTTTTGGCGTCTCCACAACCGCCGTCGGCTCGACAAAACGCGTCGTACCTGCAAGGGCAGCCGCGCCCATCGCTAACGGTGCAGCAATGTCAATTTTAGCCGAAGGTTTCTCTGGATTGAGGAACGGTGCTGCCGCATAAACGCTCGACAAGCTGTCGTGACCACAAGAACGGGCGATTTCCTTACCCGCCGCGTTTCTCAAAATGATGAAATAATGGTGAAGGCCAACGTGTTTGATTTCGTAGCGTTCTTTGTTCAACATATTTTGAACCACATCTGCCAAGTCTGCGTCGCGTTCGGCGGCTGTCAAATGGCCTTCGGAACGCAATGTGACGTCGTCGTCTGCGTCAACAACTGCAAAATAATATTTATCCGTTTTGTTACTAATGAAAACGCGGAAGCCGTCGCGTGGTGCGGTCATGTGGCCATGATAATCGCGGCACGGCAAGTAATCGTCTTCAATATCAACTGGCGTAATGTCGTCAAGCGGTTCAACAGCGTTTGCAGCAGCCACATCTGGCGGTGCCAAAAGTGGGAACATCGCCCAAACGGCATCCATATTTTCCTTCGGACACGACCGCGCAATCTCTTGGTGATTGCCCGCTTTCAAGGTAACGAAGGTTTTTCCTGCAATTTCGACAATTTTGTAACGGTCAGCATTGTCGCGGTTACGCATGACTGAATCAATGCCATTGTCACGCGCCGTCGTAGTCGAATAACCTTCCGAACGCATTTTAACCTTGCCATTGTCGTCGAGCCAAGAGAAATAAAATTGGCCGTTCGAGTGTTCCCAACGCGTAAAACCTGCATCATCCGCGCCTTCGTGGCCATCGTATTGACGGCAAGCGAGATAATTGTCTTCTTGTCGGTCGCTTGTCGAAGCGGCAGTAACCGTAACTGCGGCAGCAGCGGCGGTTGCAGCAGCCGTTGCGGTAGCTTCTTCTTCGGCTTTTGCGACGAGCGAACGGGCGGTAGTTGCTTCTTCTTCGGCTTTCAAAGCGGCGGCAGCAGCAGCAGCTTGTTCCGCTTTCAAGGCGGCAGCTTCGGCATTCGCCTTTGCAAGGGCGGCAGCAGCGAGTGCTTCGGCTTTCAAACGGGCGGTTTCAGCACGGCCACTTGGGAAAATAGCCCGTGCAGCAGCTTCCGAATCGTAAGGGCATGACCGTGCAATTTCTTGGTGGTTGCCTGCTTTAAGAATGACGAAATAGCGGCCCATTTTTTCCAAAATAGCGTAGCGTTCTTCCAAATCACGGTTCTTGGCGACCGAAGCCCTACCATTCTCACGGGCGGCGGTTGTTGGATAGCCTTCCGAACGCATCAAAACGTCGCCGTTATCGTCGAGCCAAGTGAAATAATGTTGTCCGCCTTCATGGGTGAAAGACGCCAAACCTTCTTGGCCAACGACGCCCGAGTCGGGATGTCCTGCATACGATTTGCAAGCCAAATAATCGTCGTCGAGGCGGTCATTTGCCCGTTCTTTGGGCGCATCGGCCACCATCGTTTTTACACCGCCGCGCACTTCTTCGCCCGTTGTGTAAGCGATAAGTGCCGTGGCTGCTGCTTCCGAATCCACGTAGCACGACCGCGCAATTTCGCGGTAATTGGCAGCGCGGAGGCTCAGATAGTACTGGTCATCGTCTTCTTTGACGCTGTAAAAATCGCGGTTGATGCGGTTTTTAGTGACTGACTGAATGCCGTTTTCTCGAGCTGCAGGTTGTGGATAGCCTTCGCTTTTCAACAATACTTTCCCGTCAGCGTCTAGCAACGCAAAGTAGTATTGTTGGGTTTCCTCGTGAAAAAAGGCGGAGAAGTTGGTCGCTGTTTCGTGCATTATTTGTCCTTCATAGGCACTACACGCGAGGTAATCTTCATTAACCATAATCGTCTGTTTTGATTGAGTGAAAGAATGAGCATTTCCTTAAAATCTTAAAAAAACGCCTCAAAAAAGCGATTTAAAGTTAAAATTTTATTCGGAGCAACAATAATTTTTCGTCATTTTTTTTGTTAATTCTGTTAATTTTTTTACTTTAAATTTGGGTAAATTCTCACTTTAGCCAAATTTATTTATTTTAATCGTTAACAATCAACGCTTTATGAAATTTATTAAAAAACATACTTAAAAATAATTGAGTGTTTTCTAAATAATCTACCCCCCAGTATTTTTGTAAAAAAAAGTGAAATCAAGGCGTTTTCCCCCATTTCTAAGCATTTTCTAGGGCTTTTCAGTTGTTTGTTTTTTACAATTTCTTATTTGTATTTGACCCGTTTTCGACTTATTTATTCGCCTTTTTCTGCTCGTTTTCAACCGTTTTCTAAGTTGTTTCATGACTAATTTAATAGCAAAAAAAACGCTTTTAACTTGTTGAATTAGTCATATAAATACCCCTCAGTATATCGCGCTTTTTTGGGTTTTGAATTATAAAAAAAGCCACCCGAAGGTGGCTGTGTGCTTTCTGAATTAATAAAAACCCAAAGTTTTTGATAGTTTGGGCAGTACTCTTTTTCAAAAAGGAAATCTTTGGGCGGTAAGTAGCTACTGGGTAGATGCCTCTTTTCAACTATTTGGCAACCATTCCAGTTCAAATTTTTATCAATGTCTATTTTTAAAACGAACCCATCTTCACTCATAAAAAGGTCATGGGCAGAGATACCACATTGTATAAACTGGCCTAAAAGCGATGGATTCGTCCGATAAATCAACCAACGATTTGCCGAAACATCTCTATCTACCCAATCAAATAGGTATAAATGTTCGGAATTATCGGTTTATTTATTCCACGTTCCTCATCTTTTATTTCAAAGAAAAAAAGTCATCATACGTCATTTTTAGGCTTTTTGATGTTTTATACTGAGGGGGTAAAAAAAACGCCGCCGTCACAGCATCAACTGGACGGCGGCATTTTTTTTATTGAAGCGCGAAGCGTTTTAACTCAATCGAATCTCGTCTTCGTTGTCGTCAAAAAACTTATAGACACTCAACGGATACTCGGGTTCAGCTTTCAAGCGAATCCATTTTTGGTACTTCATATACCACCGCATTTGCTGCGTAATAAAGCCTTTTTTCAAGTAAGCCTCTACGTAAGGATGCAAATGCAGGGTAATTTTACCCTTCGGACGCGTTTGAAGCACCATGTCTAAATCGTGTTCGATGCCATCGGTCAACAAAACGGTGGCTTGAATTTTACCCGTTCCGTCGCAACTCGGACAGACTTCGGCGGTGTTGATTTTCAGTTCAGGCCTTACACGTTGCCGTGTAATTTGCATCAAGCCGAATTTCGACAAAGGCAGAATCGTGTGTTGAGCGCGGTCTTTTTGCATAAAATTTTTCATCACTTGCTGCAATGTTTTTTTATGCTCCGCATCTTTCATGTCAATGAAATCAATGACGACCAAACCGCCCAAATCTCTGAGGCGCATTTGCCTTGCAATTTCTTCCGCCGCTTCCACATTGACCGCCAAAATCGCGTCGTCTGTCGCGTGCGAACCCACTTTATGGCCGCTATTGACATCCACGACGTGCATGGCTTCGGTGTGTTCGATGATAACGTAAGCCCCGCTATTCATCGTTGCGGTTTTGCCAAACGCCGATTTTATTTGGCGATTGACGTTGAAAGATTCAAAAATATGCTTTGTACTCTTGTGTAGCTGCACGATTTTTACTTGGTCGGGCGCGAAACCCGCCAAATAATTTTTAACGCTTTCAAACATTTCCTTGTCGTCAACAATGACTTTCGAGAACGAGTCGCTGAGTAAATCGCGGAGAATACTTGATGTTTTGTCCAATTCACTCAACAGCTTCGTCGGCGGATTCGCTGTTTTGAGTTGGTTGAAAATTTTGTCCCATTTTGCCGTCATCTGCATCATTTCTTCGTGCAGTTCAGCGGTCTTTTTTCCTTCGGCGGCGGTACGGACAATGACGCCAAAGTTTTTCGGTTTGATACTTTCCGCAATCGTTTGAAGGCGTTTACGCTCTTCGGCAGACGAGATTTTTTTCGACACGGCAATCACGTCCGTGAACGGTGTTAGCACTAGAAAACGGCCTGGAATCGTGAGTTCACAACTCAATCGCGGCCCCTTTGTACCAATCGGCTCTTTCAAGATTTGCACCAAAATATGCTGTCTTTTGGGCAAAACTTGGTCA
This sequence comes from Saprospiraceae bacterium, assembly GCA_043720935.1. GTDB lineage: Bacteria > Bacteroidota > Bacteroidia > Chitinophagales > Saprospiraceae > JAAFJT01. The sequence goes on along the minus strand of JAYSRS010000064.1, from coordinate 11,534 downwards.
ACTTTTCCGTTTTTGTTGATGTCTGGCTCTATCTTGAAATGGTCGAGGCTCGGTGTGTTTTGGCCACCGCTAATAACACTATCGGTGTATTTTAACACATTTTTGAGCTTCGGTCCCATGTCGGTATAGTGCAAAAACGCATCTTTTTTGTGGCCAATGTCCACAAATGCGGCGTTCAGACCGGGCATCAATTTTCGGATTTTACCTAGGAAAATGTCCCCTACGGCAAAATCGTTGCTTAATTCTTCGTGATGCAATTCGACTAATTTCCCGTCTTCGAGAAGGGCGATTTCTACCTCCGATTGCGTTGAGTGGATAATGAGTTCTTTTTCCACGTGAACGTTTCGGTTTGGATGACAAGCGGCGCAAGCATGCACTTAATGGCCGTAAAAGGTTTGTTTTTGACCGTTTTAAGAAGATTTCAGATTTCAAATTTTAAAGTGCCATAAATTGATTTTTCATCTATTGAAAATCAGATTGTACACCTTTTGAAGTCAATTTCTTAGTCTGTTCTGAGTTGAAGAAATAAAAAAACGTCGGTCAGTTCTGAATAAGGGTGCATTCTACTGAACGGCGGAAATGAGGTCGGATTACGAAAAATACTAGGCTCTAAAAAAGTGAAACATTCGGATAAAATTGTGTTCAAAAGATAATAAAAATGGCCTAATTGTTTTGCTGTCGTTTTCCCAACTCGCGCCTTCAAAATCGTTGGTTTTGAAGATATTTATAAAAAAATAAGGAACGAGTTGAAAAAAAGTACCCCCTCAGTATAGCGTGGCTTTTTTGAAAAATTTTCGTTTTGGTTGTCATAGAAAAATGTTTAAAGATGTTTAAAAAAAACAATGTGCTTAAAACAAGTTAAGGAACGCCGAAAACCGCCGTTTTCGACATTCCTTCCAGTATTTTCTTTGACTAAGCCACCCTTGTAACTCAGACTTCTAATTCGGTAAAAACTTACGCCTCTGTGCGGTTTGTCGGCGTGTACCGTTGACTGCTCATCAGGGTTAGAAAATCAGAAAAAATAAGTGATAAGTGGCAAGTGATAAATGAAAAGTTTTCACTTTCCACTTATCACTTTTCACTTATTTATTTATCTTTTCTTCTTGTGTCTGTCTTTACGAAGTCTCTTTTTTCTTTTGTGCGTAGAGATTTTATGACGCTTCCGTTTTTTACCACAAGGCATATTTTACAGATTTTATTAATGAAGAAATTATTATGTCAAACAGTCGTTCTTAAAAACGAGCGCAAAAGTAAAAAAAAAATCTAATTAATGGCCTTTCTACGCAAAATTTGTTGACCGAAAAGAAAATGAGCGTGATTTCAAGCGATTTTAGCGTGTTTTTCAACTGAAAATACGGCTGATTTGATAAAAATAGCGTCAAATACTGAGGGGGGTTAATATGCCATAAAAAATCGTTTTGTACAACTATTGAAGCTCTAATTTTGTCCACATACAAAGTTGTCGAATTGCTATTTTTTAAAAATTGTCGAATCTTTTGAGACACCTATCCATCAAGTTGAACCGTTTTTAAAGGAAATACTATATTTGCCGCGCTCAATGAGGGCACTATCAAACCCATCAGAAATTAAAATTTTAAATCAAATCAAAATCAAATATTAGCCATGCCCATAGTTGGAGGACTTATAAAACGCGCCTTTTCGCTTGCCGATAAAGTACAAGGATTAGGTCAGACGCCTTTTGAATTACAGCGCAAAACCCTACAAAGACTGCTCAAAAAGGCCGAATACACGGCTTTCGGGGCGCATTACGACTTTGATAGTATCTTGAAAGATTACGATATGATGCGGGCTTTTCAAGACCAAGTGCCGTTTTTCGATTACGATAAAATATATGATGAATGGTGGCACCGCGCCCTCAACAACTCCGAAGCCAACGTCACTTGGCCCGGGCAAGTCCCTTATTTTGCCCTAAGTAGCGGCACAACGGGCGCGCCAAGCAAGTATCTTCCGATGACGCCCGACATGATAAAAGCGATTCGGCGGTCGAGTATGAAGGCTTTTTTTGCGGCGACGCGCTTCGGTTTGGATTCCGATTTTTTTGGCAAACAGGGCTTATTTGTCAGTGGTTCGGCTAGTTTGAAGGAAAAAGGCGACGCTTTGGTCGGTGATATGAGCGGAATTAGCATGCGAACGCGGCCTATGTGGGCGCGAGGCTTGTCAAAGCCTGGCAATCGGATTCAATCCATGCCCGACTGGCAAGCGCGTTTGCAAGCGATTGCGCGCAATGCGCCAAAATGGGATATTGTTTTTTTAACAGGTTTGCCCTCATGGGTGCAGGTGATGATTGAGCGCGTCATGGAGCATAACAAGCTGAGTAGCATTCATGAAATTTGGCCTAATTTGCAAGTTTTTGCCCACGGGGGCATCGCTTTTGAGCCACACCGCGCCGCTTTTGATAGGCTTATGACCAAGCCGATGATTTATATTGACACCTATCTAGCGAGTGAAGGCTTCATTGCATTTCAAAACCGACTCGAGACGCGTTCCATGGCTTTGGTGCTTAATAATGGCGTTTTTCACGAATTTATACCTTTTAATGAAACGAATTTTGACAGCAACGGCCAAATAAAAGGAAATCCACGGGCTTATGCCGCGCATGAAATACAAGAAGGCGTCGAGTATGCACTGGCTATCAGTACCTGTGCGGGTGCGTGGCGGTATCTCATCGGCGATACGGTGCGCTTCACGGATGCCGAACGTAAAGAATTGATTATCACGGGCCGAACGAAGCATTTTTTAAGTGTAACAGGTGAGCATTTATCGGTCGATAACATGAATCAAGGCGTACAATTTGCTGCCGAAACCTTGAAAATTGATGTCAAAGAGTTCGTTGTGTCACCGATTCAGTCGGAAGGCAAACACGCGCACAAGTGGTATATTGGTTGTGAGCCGTTGCCAGACCCCTCCCTATTTAAGCAACTTTTGGAAGAAAAAATCTGCAAAATCAACGATGATTATGCAACTGAACGAACGGCGGTTTTGAAAGAGCCGCAAGTTGTGGTCGTACCGCCGCGCTTTTTTCACGATTACATGCAACAACAAGGCAAAGGCGGTGGCCAAGCCAAGTTCCCGCGTGTGATGAAAAAAGAGCAGTTCATGGATTGGGAAAAATTTGTCGATGAACAATTGTCGTTTTGAGTTTTGAGTTGCTGCAACTCAAAACCCGTAACTCAAAACTCAAAACCTTAAATTATGTCCACTTATGTTTTCACTCAGTGCCTTTCTCTACGGCTTGCCCGTTGGTTTTGCGTTCAGTTTTGCGCTCGGCCCCGTCTTTTTTTCACTCATAAAAGCGAGCCTCGAATATGGTTTTCGGGCAGCAATAAGCATTGCCTTAGGCGTCATTTTGGCGGATGTGGTACTGCTCGGCATTGCCTACGGCGGCGTTGAGGCGTTTTTGCCAAAAAGGGATATGGACGTAACGTTTGGGGTACAATTGCTCGGCGGTTTGCTTTTAGTGGGCATTGGATTGGCCACTGTATTGAAAAAACGTGAAAATACTGAGGGGGTCAATTTAAAGCATGAACGACGGATTGTCAAGCATTTATCAATGGGCTTTTTCTTGAATATTATTAATCCTGCCAATTTTTTTGAATGGGTCGGTGCGGCAAGCGTTTTGAAAACGAAGTATCAATTTGAAATTTTTGAGAACGTGAGTTTTTTTACAGGCGCGTTGTTAGCCGTCTTTGTCACTGAATTATCAGTCGCTTATTTTGCTACGCGACTGCGTACAGTCCTAAACGACCGCGTTATTTATGGAATAAATGTGGTGACAGGCGTCGTGTTTGTCGGCTCGGGGATTTGGCTTTTGATTGAGTCAATGAAATAGGCCCCTCAGTATTTTCATCCAATTAGCCTTGTGCCAACGGCTGAATTAACGCCTTCAATCCCACAAATAACGACGGACGATACCCCATTTTTCAAGACATTGAATGCATTATCGAGCTTTGGAATCATGCCTTCGTAAATTGAACCATCGGCTTTTCCTGCTTGAAAATCGGCGTAACGCATGGTTGAAATAACGGATTTGTCATCCGACGGGTCAGAGAGAACGCCTTTTTTTTCAAAGATAAATTTCAACGTTACATAATATTTTTCACTCATAGCAACGGCCAACGTTGCAGCAATCGTATCGGCATTGGTATTTAGTAATTGTCCTTTTTTATCATGCGTAATGGGCGCAAAGACAAGGGTATCGGCGACAGAATCCAACAATTTCGACACCCCCTCAGTATTTACGGCGTCAATATCGCCCGCAAAACCGTAGTCAATCCCATTTTTAGAAATCCGTTTATGGGCTTGCATTGCGTTCATATCTGCCCCCGTAAGACCAAGTGCGTTGCAACCAACAGACTGCAATTCAGCGACAATTTTTTTGTTGATTAAACCCGCATACACCATCGTCACCACGTCCAAAGTTGCTTCGTCGGTGATGCGGCGGCCTTCAATTTTCTTAGGCACGATGTCCATTTTTTTTAATAGCACATCCGCGATTTTACCGCCGCCATGCACAACGATTTTTCGGCCTTCGATGGCTGAAAAATCGGCCAAAACTTGGCTCAATACTGAGGGGGTATCCACGACATTGCCACCGATTTTTATGATTAGTAATTTATCTTTTGACATTAAAATTAATTGATTTATCCTACAAATAAAAAATTCCATCTCTCGTTGAGATGGAATTTCTGAAAATTATTATATCTTTTTTCTTACGCTACTACCTCTAATTGTTTGTTTATCAATCAATTAGATTAATTTTTTATTCATCAAAATTGATGTTTTTGTAAATATTCGCCAAAGACAATTCAACACCAGCGATTCTAATTTTTTCTTTCAACCCGATGAAATCTGTATAAACCCATTTGTCTTCGTCATTTTTTTCATATATGTCAACAACGGGTTCATGTTGCGATACCAAAACGATTTGTTTGAGGCTTGGAATCGTTTTATAATAACGCAATTTTTTCCCTTTATCAAATCCTTCCGTCGAATCCGATAAAATTTCGATAATTACTGAGGGGGTCATTTCGGCTACTTGTTGACCCCGAAAAACGAATTTTTCCGATTTTTCAACGATATAAATGTCGGGATAGGTGTTCAATTCGGATTGTTCGATCCAAATCGGACGTGTTTCATAAAACAATTCACTGCCTTGTTCCTCGACAGCATCGGAGAGCGCGACGACAAAACGGCGAGAAATGCGGTTGTGAGTTTCGGATGTGTAAGGCATAATAGCAGTCACTTTGTTCTGAAAAAAGGTACTTTTGTAGGCATTTTGGCGTTCATTTTCCCAATATTCGCTCAAACTCATTGTTAGAGCCTCATTTGGAAAAGCTGCCAAATAAGCCAAAGTACCTTGTTGGGGTGGATTTTCAACTTTAATTCCCATTGCTAAAAAAGTTTTAATTTCAACAAAATTACACTAAAAAACCAATTTCGTTACCTAAACACCTTATTTTTCTAAAAAATGTTTCAGCACCGCCATTGCCGAAAACGTCCGATTTTTGGCCTGTTCAATCACAATCGAACTAGGAGAATCCAATACTTCATCCATTACAATTTGATTGCGGCGAACGGGCAAACAGTGCATAAATTTACCTTGATTGGTTAAGGCCATTTTCTCCGCCGTCACCGTCCAACTGCTGTCCATCGAAAGAATTTTGCCGTAGTCGTGATAATTTGACCAATTTTTCGTATATATAAAGTCCGCATTTTCAAAGGCTTTGTTTTGGTCGTACTCAATTTTGACCCCCCCAGTAAATTGGCTCGATAGCTCGTAACCTTCGGGATGCGTTATCACAAAATCATAATCTGTTATTCGCATCCACTCCGCAAACGAGTTCGGAACGGCTTGTGGCAACGCCTTCGGATGCGGCGCCCACGAGAGAACAACCTTAGGCCGCGCCACCGTTTTGTATTGCTCAATTGTCAACCAATCCGCAAGCGACTGCAAGGGATGTACAATCGCGCCTTCCAAACTCACAATCGGAACGTGCGCGTATTGTTTGAATTTTGAAATGATATAATCTGAATAATCTTTTTCGCGGTCAGTCAAGGTCGGAAACGCCCGAACGCCCAAAATATCGCAATATTGACTCATCACCGCCGCCGCTTCTTTGATGTGTTCGGCTTTGTCAAGATTCATCACCGTACCATCTTCAAATTCAAGATTCCATGAATCCGTAATGTTGAGCGAAATGACGTTCATGCCCAAATTATATGCCGCCTTCTCCGTACTCATACGGGTACGCAACGACGGATTGAAAAATACCAATCCAATGGTTTTATTTTTTCCTAAATCATTGAATTTAAAAGGATTACGCTGACATTTTTTTGCTGAATTGAGCAATTCTAATGGGTCATCAACGTCATGAACAGAAGTGAAATGGGTCATTTTAATAACAATAACTTTTGAGAATTAAAGAGGAGAGTTTGGAATAGAAAGGAGATTAATACATTTTTTTATGTATTTTTTTTAACACATAGGCACATAGGACACACAGTTTTCCTTTTTTGTCATTTAGAGATTAAACAAAAAGAAAAACTATGTGTCCTATGTGCCTATGTGTTAAAAAAAAATCACAAGTGTTACCCTTTTTGAGCGAATTCGCGCATCAAATCGGCCAATGCTTGAATACTTTCTTTCGGCATTGCGTTGTAAATCGAAGCGCGGAAACCACCGACCGAGCGGTGTCCTTCGATGCCACTCATACCGTTTTCTTTTGCCAATTTGCCAAAAACAGGCTCCATGTCGCGGTCGTTCATCGTGAAACAAACGTTCATCAACGAACGGTCTTCGGTTGCCACATTGCCTTTAAATAGCGGATTGCGGTCAATTTCATCGTACAAAATCGCTGCTTTTTCCGAGTTGTGTTGGTGCATCGCTGCCAAGCCGCCCATCTGCTTAATCCACCTCATTGTTAGCATTGCCACATATATAGCGAAAACGGGTGGTGTGTTATACATTGATTTCTCCTTAACAAATGTATTATAATTAAATATTATAGGTATTTTACGCGTCGTTGCGCTCAACATATCCTTGCGAATAATAACGCACGTTACCCCTGCCGGACCGATATTTTTTTGCGCCCCCGCGTAAATCAAACCAAACTTTTGGAAGTCAATCGGACGGCTCAAGAAGTCGGACGACATATCGCAAGTCAGCGGCTTGTCAATTGTCGGAAACGACTGATACTGCGTGCCGTAAATCGTGTTGTTCGATGTCAAATGCACGTATTTTGCATGGTCAGGCATCGTCCAATTTTTCGGAATATGGTCATAAGTCGTGCTTTTCGACGACGCCAAAACTTCGACGTTGCCAAATTCACGCGCCGCCTCAATCGCTTTCGAGGCCCACGTACCTGTGTCAACGTGCGCGGCGGTTTCGTCGGCGTTCAAAATATTCATCGGTGCGAGGAAAAATTGCGTCGAAGCACCGCCCGACATCCACAACACTTCGTAATCGTCGGTCAAACCGATTAATTCTTTCACCAAAGCCGTGGCTTCGTCGGCAATTGCGCCAATATCCTTGCTGCGGTGGCTCATTTCGAGGACAGATAAGCCCGTTCCGTTGAGATTTAAAACACCTGCGGCGGCTTGTTCGATGACGGAAGCAGGTAGAATCGCTGGCCCCGCGCTGAAATTATGAATTTTCATATTTTCGTTTTTTAATGTGTCCATCGCGTCCAATAACGCGATAGAGATTTGATAATCAATTAGTTGCGATTAGAACGGTTGTCGCTTTTTGCTAAAAAAAACGATAAGCGCATTTTTCGCTGCAAAGGTAGAATCTTTCGACTTTGAAAAAAAGCATTTTTGAAAACTATGGAAAAATAGACCCCTCAGTATTTTTTGAATTTAAAATTGAGAATTAAGAATTAATGCCTATTTTTGTCGAAAAATAATTCAATCAATGGCTACAACCGCAGTTCTTGAACAACCTAAAAAAAAGGTTGAAACAATCGTTCAACAAGCTACGCACTTGACGGTAGCTGATTTTTTGACGGCATACAGCAACCGTAAAGATGCATTCAAATATGAATTGGTTAATGGGAAAGTAGAGAAAACGCTTCGCACAATGAATAGAGAACAATATTATATCGTCCGCAATTTGCTGCGTCATTTCGCACAAACCGACGCGTATAAAAACGGGGCTGAACTCGCTGTTGAAACAGATATGGAGACCATTTCGAAGCAAATTCGACGGCCAGACATATCATTTTGTACGGAGGAACAGATTTTAACGGGCACTTACAGCCTTTCGGAATTTGCTATCGAAGTGATTTCACCGACCGATAACTTTAACCGCGTTTTTAGTAAAGTTGTTGAATACTTTGATGCAGGCATGAAAGTATTATGGCATATCATACCCGACCAAAAAGCTGTTCATGTCTTTTATTCACCCGACCTAATGACGGTTTACACTGGCGAAAAAGAAGTATCAGCATCGCCTGTTGTGCCAGACTTCAAAATGAAAGTGAGTGATATTTTCAAAAAAGAACGATTGTCAAGTATTAAATAGACCCCCTCAGTATTTTTGAATTAAAAATTAAGGCGAGGTAATTTCCAAAATCAAAACCCGTTTCGATGTTTCGGAACGGGTTTTGATTTTTCTTAAAATAGCCATTCTAACCTTAAAAATGCGTCAATCCCTTCAAAATACCTTCATTTATCTGCCGAACCAACGTTGGGCCTTCGTAAACTAAGCCCGAATACACTTGAATCAAATCCGCACCAGCCGCCAATTTTTCTGTCGCATCTGCCGCCGAATGAATGCCGCCGACGCCGATAATCACCATATCGGAGGGCCCATTTTTTCGTAAATAGCGAATCACCTCCGTCGAACGCACGGTCAACGGCTTACCACTCAAACCACCCATGCCCATCGTTTCAATACTGAGGGGGGCGGTTTTTAAGTCACTTCTTGAAATCGTGGTGTTCGTGGCAACAATACCTGTTAGTTTAGTTTCTTTTATAATTCCTAAAATATCGTCGAGCTGCGCATCCGTCAAATCAGGCGCAATTTTCAAGAGAATTGGCTTGGATTTGGGCTTTTTATGGTTCAAAACTTGCAAACCTGCGAGCAAAGCGGTCAACGGTTCGCGGTCTTGCAAGGCGCGTAAATTCGGCGTATTTGGGGAACTAACATTGACCACGAAGTAATCTACGTAGTCAAAAAGCATTTCAAAACAGTAATTATAGTCTTGCGCGGCGTCTTCGTTTGGCGTCATTTTATTTTTACCGATGTTGCCGCCAATAATAACCCCCTCAGTATTTTGGCCTTTTTGACGCAACCGTTCGGCCATCTCGCCAACGCCTTCGTTGTTGAAACCCATCCGATTTATCAACGCTTCGTCTTCGGGCAAACGAAACAAACGGGGTTGCGGATTGCCGTCTTGCGGACGCGGCGTAACGGTGCCAATTTCGATAAAACCAAAGCCCAAAGCCGTTAAATCTTCAAAATATTTGCCGTCTTTGTCAAATCCTGCGGCCAAACCAACGGGATTTTTGAACGATAAACCCATCACGCGGCGTTCCAATCGTCGATTTTCGACCGAAAAAAAATGGCTGAAAACACGCCGACTGAACGGTAAACGCAAGGCTATCTGACACAATCGCATCGTCCAATGATGTGCAGACTCGGGTGAGAGATTGAATAAAAGTGGTTTGAGAAATTTATACATAGTCAAATAATTAACTGACCTTTCGCAGGTCAAAAGTTTTGATAATTGTTAAAAAGTGTTGCGCGGCCTTCAAGGATAGGCATTCATTTTCTTCTTTGAGTTCTTTTATCTCCTTTGTGAGATTTTGTAATCCATTGAAAACTGCCTTTCATGCTTGTACATAGAGTCTTTTTTGAGTTGAAAATGATTCATATATTTTTTGATTTTCATCCATAGGAACACATACTAAATAAAATCACATTTTCTTAAAACACATAGAAACATAGGACACATAGCTTTTTCTCTTCAAAAATACTTGCTTTAAAGTGTTTTATGTATAAAAACTATGTGTCCTATGTTTCTATGTGTTCCAAAATAAAAATGTGATTTTATTTATTTCACGTTCCATAGAATTAAGCATTTCTAGAAATTAAAATGCAAAAATCAAACATTTTATGATTGCTTAAAATTTATTTTCAATTTTCCCAAAAAAAGAGCCTGCGAAAGCGCCGTTAGTGATAAATTATAGAGTGCCAAAGTAGAATTAAGCAATGTTTTAAAAATATTTTCAGATTGAGCCGCCGCGATAGACGAACATCGTGGCGGCTTTTTATGCGAATGTTTGGAAAACTTTGAAAACACTTACTCAATTGTAAAAAAACACACCGTAACAAGACTTTCCTGTTACCTATTTTGAGTGGCAGCGTCGTAACGTTATCTTAACTAAAAAAAGCTGAAAGCATTAAGATTATGCCTCTTCAAGCACATAACTCCCGAAATTTTCTGAAAATAATCTACCAAAATTCGTTGGTTTGAATACCTTTGCCGAGTCCGTGAACGCTGAAAAGTGTTTCATTTTGAATAAAAATATACTATATTCATCTTACATCACCGCAAAGACATTATCTTTTTGAACCAGCAAGCCGCATATCAAGAACAGACAGATGCTGAGGTTATCCGTGCTTATTTAGCGACGCAGGATGCCCGTTATTTCAGCCAACTGTACCGCCGCTACGCCAATAAGGTGTACGGTAAGTGCATCTCTATTCTGAAAAACGACGCCGCAGCACGCGACGCCATGCAAGATATTTTTGTTAAAATCATGCTCAATTTGGGCAGTTTTGGCGAAAAATCGCAGTTCTCTACGTGGGTATATTCCATCACGTACAACTATTGCATTGACGCAATTCGGAAAAAGAAAAAAGAGAAAACGCTGTTCAGTGAGGACATCGAACGCGCACCCGACGTAGCTGCCGACGAAGTACCCGACCAGTTTTTGTTGGAAATGGATATACAAAATTTGAAGGCCGTTCTTGAAGCATTGCCCGATAGTGACCGCCTGATTTTGATTATGAAATACCATGATGACATGAGCATCAGGGACATTGCAGAAATTCTTAGCAAAACAGAATCCGCCGTGAAAATGAAAATTAAACGCGCCAAGGAAAAGGCAAAAGAACTATTTGAGACAAAATTTAAAAGAGAAGAGTAAGTTTGAAATTTGAAGTTTCTAGTTTGAAGGCCGATAAAATTTTAGTTTAGAATCTGAAATTTGGCCTTTAAAGGCCGATAAACTTATGGTCTGAGGTTAGAACTTAGACATTTGAAGCCAATGACATTGAATTTGGATTTTAAATTTTGAGAAATAGCCCCCCTCAGTATTTTAAGCATTTTCGAGTAAAAAACTCATGCTACGCAAGCAGCTAAAATGGGTCACTGATTAGACTGATACGACTGATTCAAAAGGATTTCTTTTCGGAATTATCGGCTTTATGTCGCAAAATACTGAGGGGGTGTCAGATTTAGGAAATTTTGCAAATTTCCTAAATCTTTTGCCGCAAAAACACCATT
>JAYSRS010000063.1:0-6475 GCA_043720935.1 Saprospiraceae bacterium | reverse complement strand
CTTGTTTTGCGGTTACACCGCATTTAAAATCGTGCATTCGTGAGTTGTATTACCGAGATTTTGCAGCTACGCCGCAATGCCATAAATAACCGATGGTTCTATTTGAATTAAGCGAAATTAAATACTCATTTAGTTATGGATTTATCACATTCATTTGGCTTTTGGAAAGAGTTTTACAGTAATACGTACAAAAGGCCATCTATTTTTAATGACATCAAAAATACTTTAATTTATGAAGAAAAAGATAAAATACTGCTTTATCTAAAAAGTGGCCTACCCATAGTTGGTGGTAGAGGAACGGTATTTTGTCCTATTCATTCAAACGCTATCAATAGTGGTAGCGAAGTTTATGTAGATGGATTATGGTTTTGGACGGGAGAAGCAATACATTACATTGAAAACCATGATATTGCTATTCCCGCAAGCCTACTTGCACACATGAAAAAACATCAATTTATATGTACTAAAATAGATGAAAAAGATGATACTATTTGGACTTTTCTCTATGAAAAAAGTTTTAATTTATTGTGAATCCTAACTTTTATTATCTCTCAATTTCTTATCAATCATTGACTTAATCACATTTATGAAAAGTATTTTAATTAAAAACGGACAAATCATCAATCGCGGTAAAATTGAAGCGAAAGACATTTTAATCAAAAATGGGTTTATCGAACGCATTGATAATCAAATAGATACGCACGCCGATACGATTATTGACGCGACGAACAAATACGTCATGCCCGGCATTATTGACGACCAAGTGCATTTTAGAGAGCCTGGATTGACGCATAAAGCGACAATTCGGACGGAGGCACGGGCGGCGGTTGCAGGTGGCGTGACGAGTTTTATGGAAATGCCGAACGTCAATCCCCCCTCAGTATCGCAGCCGCTTTTGGCCGAAAAATACCAAATTGGGGCGGCTCATTCGTTGGCCAATTATTCGTTTTTTATGGGGGCAACGAATGACAATTTGGCCGAAGTTTTACGGACAAATCCTAGAAATGTCTGTGGTATTAAGGCATTTATGGGCAGTTCGACGGGCAATATGCTCGTTGACAATCCCGTAACGTTGGAACATTTGTTCTCACAATGCCCCATGTTGATTGCGACACATTGCGAAGATGAAGCAACTGTTCGGAACAATACGGCCTTTTGGAAAGCTAAATTAGAAGCAAGTGGTGAGGCTGCAACGGCGAATTTGCACCCAATTATTCGCAACGTGGATGCCTGTTATATCTCATCAAGTTTTGCCGTTGATTTGGCAAAAAAACACAATACAAGACTGCACGTTTTGCACCTTACGACAGAAAAAGAATTGTCGCTTTTTACAAATTTGATACCCCTCAGTAAAAAACGTATTACGGCAGAAGTTTGTGTACATCATTTGTATTTCAATGACAGTCAATATGATAAACTTGGTAATTTAATTAAATGTAATCCTGCCATTAAGTCAAAAACTGACCAAGACGCTTTACTAAAAGCCTTACTCGACGACCGTTTAGACATCATCGCCACCGACCACGCACCGCATACGTGGGAAGAAAAACAGCAGCCTTATTTTGCCGCCCCGTCGGGTTTGCCGCTTGTTCAACACACGCTGAATGTGCTATTAAGTTTTTATTTTGATGGAAAAATGAGCTTAGAAAAAATCGTCGAAAAAATGTGTCACGCACCCGCCGATTGCTTCAACGTTGAAAAACGGGGTTATTTGGACGAAGGCAATTGGGCGGATGTTGTTATTGTTGATTTAGAGAAAACGACCGCCGTATCGAAAGAAAATATCCTTTATAAATGCGAATGGTCGCCGTTAGAAGGCCAAATACTGAGGGGGTCAATTGACGCGACAATTGTAAGTGGACATTTGGCGTATGAAAATGGGCAGTTTTTCGCCGATAAAATGGGGGAGCGATTGCTGTTTGATGAGGGGTAAATCATTTCGGTTTTGTTTTTTTTGTCATTCAGAAGGAATCTCTATTTTATGTAGATAAAACGTACAGAATAGAGATTCTTTCTGAATGACAAAAACGCGACAACGTACAGAATAGAGATTCTTTCTGAATGACAAAAAACACGACAACGTACAGAATAGAGATTCTTTCTGAATGACAAAAAACAAAACAGAAATTACTTCTTTTCTAATTTATTTAAAACGTAGAGATGTTAACTTTAGATTCAAACTCATTTCCAATGCTAACAACCGCCCGTTTAACGCTAAAACCCTTAGAATTAAGCGATGTCAACGCGATTTTCGCCCTTCGTTCCAATGACGAAGTGAACCAATTTATTGGTCGAAAGAAGGCCGAAACGCTGCAAGATGCCCACGATTTTATTCTTAAAATCCAACAAAATGGAACTGATAAAACCTCGTTTTATTGGGGCATTCAGGCGCAAAACGTAACAGAATTAATCGGTACAATTTGCTTTTGGAATTTGCAACGCGATAAAGGTATTGCAGAAATTGGTTATGAGTTAATGCCTCACTATCAAGGCAAAGGCTTAATGCAAGAAGCTTTGACCGTTGTTATTGATTATGCTTTTTTCATCGGTTTTACCACAATTACAGCTTATCCTCATGCCGAAAATGCGCCGTCAATTAGATTATTAGAGCGCAACCATTTTAAAAAACAAGGCATTTTAGACGCATACAATGAGCTAATTTACACATTGTCAAAATAAAAATGACAATAAAATCGCCGTTCGGAAAGTGATTTTAAGTTGATAATGCGCTGTTTGTAGCACTAATTTTTTAGAAAAAATCTGAAAAGCGACCCTTTTCGGATTTTTTTATACCCCTCAGTATTTTACACTAAAAAATCTACTTGAACAAACAAAAAAGGCCAATCATTTTATAGCTTGCCGCAAATGTGCTAGTTTTGCGCCTTCTCACTTAATATTGTATAAAAAATAGAAAAACGTATGAAGAAACAAATTATCTGGTTACTCTCATTTATGGGTTTTATGGGCATTACAGCCTGTGATAAAACCACGGCACTTACTGCCGCCGAAGAAGATGCGCTCATAAAAGCCTTTATCGCTAAAAAAGGTTGGACGGCATTGCCGACGCCCGAAGGCACTTATTACGTGATTGATGTGCCAGGAACTGGCTCGTCAACGCCCGCGCCTACAAATAGGGTTACGGTTTATTACAAAGGCTATTTTCTGGATGAAACGGTTTTTGATAGCACTCTTGCACCAGAACTAGCCATAACATTTGGTTTAAATGAAGTTATAAAAGGTTGGACACTTGGCTTTCAGAAATTTAAAACAGGTGGCAAAGGTAAGCTACTCATTCCTTCGCATCAGGCTTACGGTGCAGCGGGGCGTAGCGGTATTCCTGGCTACAGTCCTTTGGTTTTTGAAATTGAATTGGTCAGTTTCAGATAAGAAGTTTTGGGTTTCGAGTTTTGGGTTTTGAGTTGTAGGGACTGCTAAACTCAAAGCGGAAATTGCTGTAATGCCTCTGTATTTCCACTCAAAAGGCTGTAAACCAATGGTTTATAGCCTTTTGAGTTTATTGATTTTTCAAAATTTTAATAAAAAATGAACAAACAGATTTTAGGCGTCTTGATAGGCGTCGGTATGCTGCTTTTTGCGGCGTGTAAAAAAAACAACGACGTTACGCTCACCGCCGCACAGGAAGACGACGCGATTAAGGCGTACATCGCCAAAAAAAGTTGGACAGCTAAATCAACAGCCGAAGGCGTGTATTACGTGACGGACGTGGAAGGCACGGGTGCGACGCCGTTGTTGACGGATTACGTGAATATCAAATTTAAAGGTTATTTGCTGAACGAAGCATTGGTGAGCGATTCTAGGGATTCAGCGATTGAGTTTAAGATGAATGAATTGATTGAAGGCTTGAAAATTGGGTTACAAAAATTTAAAGTGGGCGGCAAAGGAAAAATTCTTATCCCATCGGCTTTGGCTTTTGGGACGCAATCCTCGGCAACCGTTCCCACTAATTCGATTATGGTTTTTGATGTTGAATTGGTCAGTGCGCAAGCGACAAACAGCGACGATAAATTTATCAAAGCCTTTATTGCCAAAAAAGGTTGGACGGCTCAATCAACGCCCGAAGGCATTTATTACGTAACCGACGTAGAAGGCTCGGGGCCAACGCCAACAACGGCAAACACTATTAAGGTGTTTTATAAGGGTTATTTGCTGAATGAAACCGTTTTTGACAGCAATCTCGCGCCAAACCCTGCCGTCGAATTTCCATTAGCTAACTTGATTGAAGGGTGGAAAATTGGTTTCCAAAAATTCAAAGCGGGTAGCAAAGGCAAACTGTTGATTCCTTCGGCTTATGGGTATGGCAGTCGCGCACAAGGCACGATTCCTGCTAATTCGGTGCTGGTTTTTGACGTAGAATTGGTGAGTTTCAGATAAAAGTTTTGAGTTTTGGGTTTTGAGTTGCCGTAATTCAAAACCCTTTGTCATTCAGAAGGAACAAAACCCCACTTCAAATATGCTTGAGAAAATTAGACTTTAATTTCTGATTGATTGAATTACCTTTGCTTTTAAAAAATGCACATTTTTAAAAAAAAGAAAGATTATAAATGATGAATGTACAAATACTTGATTATCAATTATTTGTACATTCATTATTTATCATTTATCACTTATCACTCCTTATATGTCTGAAGAAAATAAAATAGAAGTAGAACCTACGCTTAAGAAACGCGAAATTTGGTTGCCGCTCGCCTTGTCAATGGCGGTGGTTTTTGGCGTTTGGATTGGTATGAAATTGCAAAATGAACCGTTGATTGATACTAAAAAAAAGAAAAATAAACGCTCGACGACGGAGGCAACGGACATCGTAGGGCAGGGGCGAATGGAGGAAATTTTACGCTATGTGGATGCCAAATACGTGGACGACGTGAATAATGGGCTGATGATTGACAAATCTATCAACAATTTGCTGCAAGAACTCGACCCGCATTCGGTCTATATTCCCGCTAATGATTTACAATCGGTGAGTGAAGAATTGGAAGGCGAATTCGACGGTATTGGCATCGAAACGATTATTTTGGAAGACACGATTAATATTGTTACGACGATTACGGACAGTCCTGCGGCAAAAGCGGGCTTGTTATCGGGCGATAAAATCATGGTCGTTGACGACTCTTTTGCCGTTCGGAAAGACAAACGTTGGCTCAATGCACGGCTTCGGGGCAAGCGTGGAACGCCGATAAAGATGCAAATACTGAGGGGTAGTAAATTGCAAAATATTGCGCTCGACCGCGATAGAATTCCGTTGCACAGCGTTGATTGCGCTGTAACACTTGATGAAAATACGGGCTACGTTAAGATAAATCGCTTCGCAAATAACACAACGCGCGAGTTTAATCAAGCCTTGATTGACCTTTTTGAAAAGAAAGGTGTCAAAAACCTAATTCTCGATTTGCGCGGCAATCCTGGTGGCTATTTGGACAAAGCTGTTGAAATTTTATCCAACTTTTTCCCCGATAAAGACAAATTACTTGTGTTTACAAAAGGCCGAACGGTACATAAAAACGAATACAAAACAAGCGGTCGGCAACGATTCAACGTTGAAAAAGTAGCCATTTTGATTGATGAAGGCTCGGCTTCGGCGAGTGAAATTGTTGCGGGAGCGGTGCAAGATTGGGATAGGGGCGTGGTTGTCGGGCGGCGTTCGTTTGGCAAAGGCTTGGTTCAAGAGCCTTACGCGCTTGCCGATGGTTCGGAATTGCGTTTGACGGTTGCCCGTTATTTTACGCCGAACGGTCGGAGCATTCAAAAACCTTATAAAAATAGAACGGCTAAAGAATACGAAGATGAAGAAAGCAACCGCTTTGAACGCGGTGAACTCTCAAGCCCCGATAGTGCATTTCAAAACACGACCGCGATTTTCAAAACGGCAAATGGCCGCGTGGTTTACGGCGGTGGCGGCATTGCGCCCGATATTTTTGTACCTGTTGAATCCTATTATAAAAATACATATTACCATCAACTCAAAACGTGGGCCATTGAGTACAGCTATCGGTATTATTTGAGCCATCAAAAAGAGCTAAAATTCGACAATTGGCGCGACTTTCGGCGTGAATTCAAGGTGACAGACTACTCTTTCAACGAATTTATTAAATACGCACAACGCCATGAAGTACCCAAGGATGCGGCTCAAATTAATGATTTGAAACCTGCTTTGCGCCAGTTGATTAAAGCTAGAATTGCTCGTCAAATGTTCGGTGATGAAGGTTATTTCGGCATTTTGAACGAAGAAGACCCTTGCGTACAACGGGCTTGTGCCGCTTTGAAACAAGAAGACCCGTTGGGTTTGCGGCGTTTGGCTCAGAAAAATAAGTAATTAAATAAAATTTGAAAACATGACAAAAAGTCTTATTATCAACTATTTAGAAGCGGACGAAAGCGTTTTGATGGGTATTTTCAAAAAGTTTAAAGTCAAAATTCAACCCGTTGAAACGGAAAAAGATTATGGCGACAAAGGTGT
>JAYSRS010000062.1:0-6480 GCA_043720935.1 Saprospiraceae bacterium | reverse complement strand
AGAAAAAACGCTTGGTGTTGCCTTACGACAGCAACACGGTTAAACTCGATTTTGCAGCCGTTGAATTCAGCGATAATGCTTCTGATTTCATCAGTTACAGCTTTCATTTTGCCAATGTGCCTGACAGTCAACGCGTTTGGACAACTATGGCTAATACAACCGACCCCTCAGTAAATTTCATTAGTTTGTTTGAAGGGGATTATGTTTTACAGATAAAAGCCGTCAATGCTGATGGCGTTTGGAGCGACATTCGCACGTTTGAATTAGAGATTCTACCGCCGTGGTATCGGACTTTGTGGTTTTACGGTTTGATATTTTTTTTAATATCTTTAGCCATTTACATCGTCGTTCGCCGCATCATCTTTTTGAGGGAAAAACGGTTGAAAGAGCAAGCAATTTTTGAGAAAAAGATGAAAGAAACCGAGCTAAAAGTTTTACGCTCGCAGATGAATCCGCATTTTATTTTTAATACATTAAACGCCATTCGGGATTATGTTTTGAAAAATAATCCGATGGAAGCAAGCCTGTTTCTAGCAGATTTTGCCGATTTGATGCGTAAAATCTTGAATAATTCAATAAAAGAGAATATTTCACTTGAAAAAGAAGAAGAAATACTGAGGGGGTATATGGAGATGGAACAACTCCGTTTTGACTTTGAATTTGACATTCAGATTGACGACGAACTTGATGCGTGGGAAACCGAAGTACCGACGATGATTCTCCAACCTTTCGTGGAAAATGCCATTCTCCACGGCGTTCGGCATCGAAAAGATGGGCAAGGTTTGATTAAAATTCGATTCGATAAAAACAGCGATACAAATGGCGATTTTGTTCTTTGTTCCGTCGAAGACAACGGCATTGGCCGCAAAAAATCGGCTGAAAAACGCGCGGCTAACCATGAATCCAAAAGCCAACACATCACGCAAGACCGTTTGGACATCATCACGCAACTGCAGAAAAGACCAACCGCTTTGACGATTGAAGATGTCGAAACGGGCGGGACGAAAGTGACAGTTAGATTGCCGATTTAGTTATTGGGCTGCACCTTCCCCTTTGAGGCTAAAATATTACGGGGGTTCAACTTTCGTAACGTTATTTCTCTTTAAATTTTAATAAATTCTATTCATCTTAATTTTAATAACAAAAAAAATGGACACACCATTATATACGTATGAAGCCACTAAAAGCTATACCGACATTTGGCTTGTTGGCGCGTTCGTTGTAGGTTTATTAGGCTTTGCGGCCTATTTTTTCCAAGAAAAACTGCCCATTGAGGTGCGTTTGCGGAAAGTTGTGGGGTTGGCGATGGCCTTAATTGGCCTCGTGGCAGCCTTGTCTTTGTGTTTGAAGTTGTTTTCAATGGCACGGTTAAAACCCGTCAAATTGTACCGCACAAGCATCGAAACGCCTTATGGAACGGCGCAATTGCGTGAAATTAAGGACTTTTACATCAAAAAAGAGGTGCATTACAAACCCATGCAACCCAATGCTGTGGCCGATTCAGCGCGTTATTTATTCATTTTGGAAGCCAACGACAAAGGTCATGTGTTGTCGGAAGGTGATTACCCGATTCACGAAATTTTAGAGAAAATGAATGATTTAATGGGGTATTGAGTGAAAAGTGGCAAATGAAAAGTGATAGGTTGAAAGACGCTATTGAAAAAATGTACCCCTCAGTATAAACGCCGAAAAGCCTTGAAAACACGCAGTTTTCAAGGCTTTTCGACATTTATACTGAGGGGTACAAAAATTAAGGTTTGCCCCGCATTGTCAAAAATTCCCGTTTCCGTTTAGCCGTTTCTTCGGCGTTTAGGAACGGCACATTGCTCAATTGTGTCATTAAACCTGTACTCAATTCCTTAAATTTCACGCGGTCGGCGGATGAAAATTCGGAGACTTGCGGCAATTTTTCTTTCAAATGATTGACTTGCGAACCGTTTTTCCAAAAGCGAAAACAGACGTGTGGGCCTGTTGCCAAACCCGTTGCACCGACATAGCCGATAACTTCGCCTTGTTTCACGTGTGTGCCAGGTTTGATGCCTTTTGCGAAGCGACTCATGTGCAAATATTGTGATTGATAAGGCTTGACGTGGCGAATTTTGACGTAGTTGCCATTGCCGCCGCCGTGACGGGCTTCTTCAACAACACCTGCTGCAACCGACAAAATCGGTGTGCCATAAGGGGCAGCGTAATCCGTTCCAAAATGCGGACGAACATAGCCTAAAATCGGGTGCAAACGCTTCAAATTGTAATGCGAAGAGATGTGACTGTACTTTAAAGGAGACTTCAAAAAGCCATCTTTCATCGCGCCACCGTCTTTGGAATACCAACCTTTTTCGCCTTTCTGATTGTCGTAATAAATGGCATAAATCGGCTTTTCTTCGCTTTTTTGCTTGAAATAAGCTGCTTTTAGGCATTTAACACCGACAGAACGACCTTCGACAAACTCTTCCTCCCATATCAATTTATATTCATCGCCGTCGTGAAATTTTCGCAAATCCATTTGGTATTTCAACGCGTCTTCAACCATGTCCGTCAAGGTGTAGCTGAAACCATTTTCGACCATCGAATCCCATAAATTGTTTTCGACTTTGCCCGATGCTTCAAACGCTTTAACGGTAACATCGCGCTTAATTTCCTTGATTGATTTGTCTTTGAAATTAACGACGATGTAGCGTTTTGCATCTGGTTCGTAGATAAAATAATCGTAACCCGTTGAGGCGTCGCGCATGAGAACCGTGTAAGGTTTGCCGTTCAAGATTTTTTCAAAATCGTAGAAAGGCTTGGCTACTTTGGCCAAACTGTCTGCTTCCAAGTAGGTCAAACCACGTTTCATCAACATCGTTGTGAAGATGTCGTCGCTCTGAATTTTGTCTTCAATGACGTGGAAAGTGTCGAGTGCGAAGCCATATTTAATGGTCGGATTGACGACGGCGAAAGCCCCAAGTTTAGGCGTTTCTTCATTGGACTTGCCGATAAAACTGCCTAAGTTTTCGGATTGCGTAAGGAAAAATGCACTTGTTCCAAAAGCGGTAATTGTGGCAAAGGCTTTAAAATTGACCCGTTTGACGGTTTTTTTGACGGCATTTTGCACATTTTTGACAAAAGTTTGACGCGTCGTCCCCGACGGTTTTTCCTTAATAGTAGATTTATTCATTCAAAAAATATTTTAAAAATTATGTCCTTTCGTAATTTTGATACCCCTCCGTATTTGGATTTCAGATGCCAAGCGTCGTTGCGAGGCACGAAGCAATCAGATTTCGGCGTGCAATAGGTTGATTATCAATGAGTTGGAAAATCAAACTGTGCGCTTTATTGCGAATGAATCCTTAAAAGAGGTGTATATGATAAAAAATAGTAAATAGAGTAAGTGAAGCCAACTAATGAGGCATTGATTTTAAATTAAAATGTACCATCAATTTCCGCTTTGGCTTTTTTACGGCGGCGTAGCTGCCAAATTTCGGTAATATTGAAGCCTATTCACCGCTTTTTTATGATTATCAACCTAACGCGGGTTTGAAACCCGCGTTAGGTTCTTCTAAAAATATATAAAACGTACTACTCAGTATAAGACGCCTTTTCTGCATAAACATTGTAAACAACTTAAACATGACGGGGCGAAGGTAAAACGGATATTTCAATTTTTCACCACATTTAATGTGTTAGAAAATGTTAACGTTTTTTAAACACTTCTGTCGCAAGGATAGAAAGAAATTTTTAATTGGAAAGAATGACGTATCTGAAAAAATAAAATTTGGCTAATAAGGTTGTTTGCAAAGTGGGCCATTGCTAGTACGTCCGTTCTTCCCACACCGCGCACAAATGCACGATTGTCCGCACCGCCGCTTCCATGTCTTGAACAGAAACGTGTTCTTGCCGCGAGTGAATCGCTTGTTCGCCAGCAAATAAATTGGGGCAGGGAAGACCCATAAATGACAACCGCGAACCATCCGTTCCCCCGCGAATGCTACCCAAAGTAGGGCGAATACCCGCTCGAATAATCGCTTCCTTGGCGTTTTCAATCACTTCAGGGTGCATATTCAGCACGCCTTTCATGTTGCGGTATTGCGCGAAAACATCAATTTCTGCCTTAGAATGCGGATAGCGTTTCATTACTTTTGCAACGATACCCCTCAGTATTTCGGCCTTTTCTTTCAACAAATCGTTGTTAAAATCGCGTAAAATCAAGGTTAATTTGGCATTTTCTAAGCTGCCTTCAATTTTTACGGGATGCAAGAAGCCTTCTTTTCCTTCCGTCGTTTCGGGCGTCAATTTGATTTTTGGCAAAGCCGAAACAATTTCAGACACTATTTTAATCGCATTTTCCATTTTCCCTTTCGCATAGCCAGGATGTGCCGCGACGCCTTGAATCGTTACTGTTGCACCGTCTGCACTAAAAGTTTCGTCTTCAACATCGCCGACGGGGCCGCCGTCCATTGTGTAGCCAAAATCGGCGGCGAGGCGTTCCATATTCACTTTGTCAACACCGCGACCAATTTCTTCATCGGGCGTGAACAAAATCCGAATTTTGCCGTGTTTTAGGGAGGTGGTGTTCAAAAGCTGATAAGCGGCGTCCATAATTTCGGCAACGCCTGATTTATCATCCGACCCTAAAAGTGTCAAACCAGATGCCGTAATTACGTCGTGGCCAATTTGCGTTTTCAAATATGGATGTTCCGACCCGCGAATTACTTGACTCGTATCATCGGGTAAAATAATATCTTGACCTTGATAGTTGCGGTGAACAATCGGTTTTACGCCCGTTCCTGACGCATCGGGGGCGGTATCAACGTGGCTGCAAAAGCATATAGTTGGCACATTCGGCTTGTCGGTATTTGCAGGAATTGTGGCATAAACATAGCCAAATTCGTCCATTTCAGCATCAGAAATACCCATTTCAAGCAATTCAGCGATGAGCAAACGGCTAAGGTCTTTTTGTTTTTCACTCGACGGCGTTGTACTGGATTCTGGGTCAGCTTGCGTGTCAATCTGAACGTAGCGGAGAAAACGGTCGGTAACAGTGTGGTTGAAAATCATCGTATTTTTGAATTGAATTAATGTAAAATTTAAGGCCGCAATTTTCAAAAAAAAATCGGCGTCGCTTCTCGCAACGCCGATTTTTTTGAAAAAAAGATGAAAATACTGAGGGGGTCTCTCAAACCAAATATTTATTGAAAAACGCCATCGTCCGTTCCCAAGCCAATTTTGCTGCCGCCTCATTGTACCGTGCCGCCGACGTATTGTTGTGAAAAGCATGGTTGACGCCTTCGTACATGTACAATTCATACGCCTTCTTATTCTTTTTCAACGCCTCTTCAAAAGCAGGGATGCCCGCATTGACACGTTCATCGAGCGACCCATAATGCAATTGCAAAGCAGCACTGATTTTAGGCACATCGGCGGCTTCGGCTTGACGGCCATAAAAAGCAACGGCAGCTTTCAAATTAGGCACATTGACCGCTAAATTATTGGACATTGCACCGCCCCAACAGAAACCCACGCAGCCATATTTGCCGTTTGAATCTTTGCGCGTTGGCAAATAATCGAATAATTTGATAAAATTAGCCAAATTATCTTCGGCTTTTAAGGTCGAAAATAGCTTTCGAGCATCATCTTCGTTTGCGGGAGTGCCGCCCAAAGGTGCGAGGGCGTTTGGTGCAATCGCCAAAAATCCTGCTTCGGCTGCTCGGCGTGTTACGTCTTCAATATGGCCATTTAAGCCGCGATTTTCGTGCATTACAACGACCGTCGAATAGGGTTTTTCTTCCTTCGGACGGGCAACATAAGCCTTCATTTCGCCACTCGCACCCGCGTAGGTGATGTGTTCCGTGAATAATTCATCGGGCGTTGTCAAAAAGTTGTGCTTGTAATCGGACTCCAACAAAGGCAAAAGCGACATCGCCGCCGCCGAACTGCCTGTCAAGTGTATCAAACGCTTGATAAACGTTTTTCTACTGAGGGGTTTGTGGGTATATTCGTCGTAGAGACGGATGATATGCTGATTCATAATGTTTTTTTTATGTGAAACAATGGGCTAAAAGTAAAGAAAAATTGAGTTAGGTCGTTGTTTTTTGACGTGAGTTTAAGCCGAAATAGTCGCTTTTTCGACACAAAGCAGCAATTTTCGCTTCGGGATTTAATGGGACACAGGTTTAACGGATGCGACTGATTTTCGTTGATTTTTATTACGATTTTCTAGAAAAAATCAGTATAAATCAGTCGTATCAGCCAAATCAGTGTTCCCGTAACGTCAAAGTGCTAAAATACTGAGGGGTACTATTTTGATGTCATTTTCTAAAAAAAAAGTATATTTTTGTAGAAAAATTGGATAAAATGAAAAGTTATGCTTTCCGACAAGCTACTTTGGGCTTACTTGAAAAATTACGGAATTATCGGTTTTATGTCGCAAACCAATTTTTAAGTAAAAAATGATGTTTTTGCGGCAAAAGATTTAGGAAATTTTGCAAATTTCCTAAATCT
>JAYSRS010000061.1:0-6484 GCA_043720935.1 Saprospiraceae bacterium | reverse complement strand
GTTCATTTTTCGGCTTTGCCGAAAAATGAACCACATCTGCTCCCTTTCTGCGGGCGAAGCGAGCAATAGAACCATTTGCACAAAACCTAATGCGGAGGAGTATAATAAGGCATGCTTATTCAATACACCTCAAAAACATCAGTCAAATCAATCATTAAATCGTCGAAAACAGAAACTTTTATGGTGTCTGTGGCGGTATAAAGGTTATCAATTACGTACTTTTTCTGGTCATTGAGCAAATAGACAACAACCGTTTGGTCTTGTGGATGCACAATCCAATACTCAGGCACTTCGGCAAACTCATAAACAACTTTCTTATCTTTCACATCCTTATTGCTTGTAGAAGGCGACAGAATTTCGATAATCAAATCGGGTGCGCCCAAACAACCTTTACTATCTACCTTCGTCATATCGCAGACGACTGTAATATCAGGTTGAATAACCGTTTTAATTGTCGTGTCGGTAGCCTTACGCATATGCGGCGGTTTGTCAAGCCGCACATCAAAAGGTGGATGATAGACTTTACAGGACTTATGGCGCAAGTAAGACCAAATCAAGCCGTACAAATTGCCCGAAATTCGTTGATGACTCTCCGAAGGCATGGCCATTTTAAACAACTTGCCTTTGATAATCTCCACACGCTCTTGAAATTCCCAAGTCAAATAATCGGCAAACGTATAAGTGCCGTTGATGTCTAAATCTTCAATATTTGTTACCATTGTTATCTTTATTTTAAATGTTACCCAATATCCCAATACTTTACAATTCAATTCCCTTTAATCAACTCAATATACCCACTCAACACCTTCGGATTCAACACTTCGCCATTCACGCGTTGTTCATACACCCGACAGGAATAAAAATACGTGCCTTGCGTTAGTTCATCGCCTTTCGTGTTTTTACCATCCCAATTCAATTCGGGTTTATTGGTCTCAAAAACCACTTGTCCCCAACGATTAACGACCTTGAAATCCACCTTAGATATATAACGCGTCCGAATCGGTTTGAACAATTCATTGTCGCCGTCGCCGTTCGGGGTAAACGCATTTGGCAAAATATAAATCGGGCAATTGTCCAAACACACCGTATTTGAAGGTCGACTGCGGTTGCCGATGCTGTCAATCGCCACGACGTAATAACAACCCGCAACAGCTTTTGTAATTGGATTTTGATGTAATAAAGTCGTGTCGCGGATGTTCGTAAGGGTTTGAATTTTTGAAAAAGAGGCCCCCTCAGTATCGGCGTAAAAAATCTCATATTTGGTTACATCTTCCGAACCGACGCATTGATTTTTAGGATTTGTCCAACGCAACAGATTGATAATCAAATCCGCCGCCGTTTTTCCCGTCGTATCGCAGCCATTTGTCACCGTCAAAACGGGCGGACAAGGCGGCACAGTGTCAATCGGTACGCCGCAAATAATTTGCGACCAATTTTCCAACGGCGAAGCAACGCCCGTGATGCTGTAAGAGCCAAACGCCTTGATAAAATAGCAATATTTGACTTTATTTATCAAACCTCTATCCGTAAACGTCGAAGCGGTTGTCGTGCCAATGCTGTCATAAACGTTGCGAATCGTGTCCAAACGGTAAATATCGTAGCGGAAATTTGTCCAAGCCACGTCCTTCGTCCAAGACAAAATATTGATGCGGTCGCTCGATACAATGCCCAAACGGTGCGAAGACGCAACCGCCGAACTGCCTAAAAGCGTATCGCGTTTTGTATAAAAATCAATCCGATACGTGTAAGCAGACCCCTCAGTATTCAAGCCATTGTCTATCCAAATTGTGTCTTTCAAATCGGCAAATGTTGCCGCAGAGAACGTCGCAATCGGTTGAAAACCCGTCCGCGTGATGCCTGTTGCGCGTTGCACGACGTAGCGATAAGGCGGTGGATTGAGGATTGTATCTAAATCTTTGGCCACAGGTTTTGTCCAACGAACTAAAATGCGACCCGCCGTCAAAGACGTTTGTTCCACCGTTGCGTTTGTAATCAACGGAATGTCGCGTTGCAACTGCACACACGCTTCTTCGGACGGCAAACTCGCCACAAGATTGAACGGATTACCAGAAATTGTGCGCTTCGCAAAATGTCCTAAAATGCGGTAACAATACGTTTTTCCACGCTCAACGCTCTTGTCAACGTACTGATAACGGTTGGCAACCGTCAGAAAAAGCGTATCAAAAACGATGAGTTCGTAGCCCCGTCCATCAAGCCCTGGCTTGCACGTATCGAGCGTAAATGGCGTACTATTTTGCTTTCGCCACACCGAAAATGCGTAAAAATAACGGTTAGCCGCGCCCTCGCAAGCGTAAGGTTTTTTCCAACTCACTATCGACTGACCACTCAATGACACCACACGCGGGTCTTCGGGCGGCGGCCCCACGACTTTAATCTGAACGCTTTTCAAATCCACCAAACCCGTTGAATCGAAGAAGTTATCAACCGCTTTGAAGACGACCGTATAAGGTTGTTCTGCAATATGCTCGCACGTCGTTTGCCAACGGAAAGTGTCCAAAACGGGCGGCACGCGGAATCCTGCCGTATTCTTAAACGTCGCTTTCGATGTTTTTACTTCAAATGGGCCACCAATTGCCGTCAAATTCACGCGTTGCCCTGCATCGGGGTCAGTTCCACGCACTTG
The DNA here is from genome assembly GCA_043720935.1 of Saprospiraceae bacterium. Classification (GTDB taxonomy): domain Bacteria; phylum Bacteroidota; class Bacteroidia; order Chitinophagales; family Saprospiraceae; genus JAAFJT01. Next base: position 3,840 of record JAYSRS010000061.1, on the reverse strand, counting down.
AAAAGCGATGTTTGTACCTGCAATCACGCAGAGTTTATCAATCGTTTCGACCTTCGGCGGCTCGTTTTTACAATCTTCAATCAAAATCTGCATATCGCGGATTGTGGTGTCAATCGCTACGCCTTGCCGATAGCTGATGATTAGAAACGCCACATTGTATTCGCCTTTTTGTTGCGGCGTTCGCCAAGTAAATCGCCCCGTTGCTTCGTCTAAAGTCGCCACATTATTTACGCCAGGTCGAATGCGGTCAAGAAATTCGTAGAGTGGCACAACGCTGTTTTTATCCTGTTTTGGCGTTGTCAAACGGTAAGCAATGCTGTCGCCGTCCGCGTCGTAGGCATTCAAAGTATGAATAAATAATTTACTAATGCAGCCCTTGTCAATCGGCGGTTGCAACAAGCGTGGCGTCGTGTTGTAGCCGTTAAAATTAGCGTTCAACAACGTGAAGGACGTCGCAATATAGAACGGAATCAAGTCAGAATTAGGGAAATTGACGTTCAAAACGCCGCCATTTCGGTTTTGGTCGGTCATAGAAATCACAAACGTTCCCCGCCCCGAGTAGGTGTAGGTTGAGGCATATTCGTTGTATTTGATGTCGCCATTCAAAATAACGCCCCTACCATTGCCGTTTGACCGTGCCACTTTGCGTACCGTGCCATCGCCCCAGTCAATGTCAAGCGAATCGCGGTCGGCAGGAATACTGCTCGCTTTGGTGTACGTAATAATCGTTGCCCGAACGGTCAATGGGCCAGTTTGTTCGACCCAAATCTCTCCCGCACGGTAATGCGTAGCGGCGGCTTTTTGCGACAGAAGGCACAAAGCCATAAATATTAAAGTGCGGATTTGAAGGACGTTTCTTTTCATGAACGCTTGTATTTTTTTAAGTTAATAACTCAACACTACGCAAAACTACGTGTTTCTTTGGTTTATTGCACATTTGGCGGTCAATTTTGTCGAAAATACTGAGGGGGTGTTTTGATACGTGTTTTTCTTTCTAAAAATTATTGTTGAATGGGGATTAAATTGGAATAAGCGATTAGTTTTGTCAAAATTTTATGTCTCACCTCAAATAGTATCAATTAGTCGAATGGAAAATTTAATAGAAAACCTTGAAGAAACAACGCGTGGCGCGATTGCGCGAAAGTCGCTTGATTCAGAAGTTTTTGTCAACGGTGATTATTATTTATTCGTGATCGGTATAAACAGGTATGCACCTAATTATACTGATTTAGCAAATGCAGTCAGTGATGCCATCGATTTAACTACGATATTAAGAAAGAATTATAAATTCAAGAAAGTAACGGAGTTACACAATCAAGAGGCAACTCGACATAATATCCTCAAAGCATTGGAAAATTACGAAACAAAGTTAGAGGCCAACGATAATTTACTTATTTTCTTTGCAGGACATGGTTACGCGAAAGACCCGCTAGGTTATATCATTCCTTCTGACGCACCTGCTGACACAAGAGCAGGTTTCATTCCTTATTCCACGATTCTTGAGCATTTTAGATTGATTGCCGCAAGGCATATTTTATTAATTGTTGACTGCTGCTACGCGGGTTATTTGTTGAATTATCGCGGCGAAAGTGATAAAAATAAAACAATTGAGCTTGAAGAAACCTTAAAATCTCGAAAATTTCTAACCTCAGGCTATAAAGAAAAAGTACCCGATGGCCCATTAGGTGGCAATACGCCTTTTGTCAAATCTTTATTAACTATACTGACAAGCAATGAGCAGCCTAAGTTATCTATTAATCACCTATTTCAAAAAATTAAAGATGAAATAAAGAAAATACCCACATTTCACGAAATACCTTCGCCGATGTACCATGAATTAGTACCAGTCGGTGACGAAGGCGGCAGCATGGTTTTGTACTTAGAAAACACTAAAGATGCAGAATCCACAGCCTACGAAAAAGCGATTTCATTGCGAACAAAGCCCGTTTTAGAGTTTTTTATCAATGAATTTAAAGAAAGTACTCACATATCTGAAGTAGAAGCCGTGTATCAAGCTGAATATGACCAGCAAGAATTGGAGTGGGAAGCCGCCCGTAAGGTAAGAACAATTGAAAGTCTGAATAAATATCTCAATAAATATCCTGACGAGTTTTTTTTCCTGCTGCAAAAAGAGAACTGTTAAGATTAGAAAAGAGCGAACCTCTGTATAAAAAAGCATTAGCAATTAGAGATATTGCCAATAAGAAATTGTTAGAGAATGAGGAAATAAAAAATAAAGACATGGACAATTGGATAGCCCTACAATATAAAGAGGCTATTGATTTTTTAACCCAAGCAATAGTTATTTACCCTAATTTTATGGATGCTTATTATGTCAGAGTAGATTTGAATCGTTTTTTTGATAATCACCAAAAAGTAATGGATGATTTTAACGAAATACTAAAAATAGAATTTGATAGCTTTGCCTATTCAGAAAGAACTTTTGCTAAGTTAAGAATGGGACTTGGCGAAGAAGCCTTAGAAGATTTTAATTTAATCATCAAACGACAACCCAACAATGCAGATTTATATGCTAACAGAGGCATTGTAAAAGAAAAAATGAGTGATTTTAAAGGAGCATTTCAAGACTATACACACGCTTCGGCACTTGCACCCGACGATGTTTTTAATAAGCAAATGGTTGAAGACATTAAAATGAAACTAAAAAATATTGAATCATAAAACTATTAAATTTTTTTGGAAAAACAATGGATAATCAAACGAAAGATCAAATCCGTGATTTAGTTGCTTATGCAAAACTTGATAAAGCACTTGAAATGCTTGGAAATTGGGCTAAACTGCAAGGCGACAAAGATTTACAAAATATGATTATTGGCAAACAAGGTGAACTTAGAACCTTGAAAAAAGAGATTGATATGGGTATTATTGACTCTGGGGATGCCAATGTCAGACGTAATAGAATTGCAGGTGCTATCCTCTCAATGATTGACGACGCCGAAGAAATAACACTTTCAAGGGCCTCAAATACAGGTTCATTCCAGCAAACATCCACCTCACCTACCCCCTCAGTATCTGCCGCGCCAAAACGGAAAACGCTCCTCTTTATGGGCGCAAATCCACCTAATACGCGGTCGTTACAGCTTGAAATCGAACATAGTCGCATTGCGGCCAAAATCAATGACGTCTATAAAATTGAAGTTGAGAAGTTTACAAGTGCCAGCGATATTCCAGAATTGATTGTCTCAAAAGAGCCAAACATCATTCATTTTTCAGGTCACGGCAAAGACCCAAATTCAAGTGAAGCAGGGGGAACAGGCCGCGCAATCGGCTACAAATTGCCCGCAGGATATGACCAAAAAGGCGGCATTGTGGTTTTTGACGACGATATGTTGGGCATGAGAATTTTGGATGATGATGTTTTAGATTATCTTTTTCAATCAGCCACGGACGGATTAGGGCTTAAAATTGACGTAGTAGTTTTTAATAGTTGCCATTCTGAATCGCAAGCAAAAGTAATTTGCAAACACGTTGATTACGTTGTCGGAACATCTCGGGCTATCAACGACGACGTGGCGATTGCCTTCGCTTCGGGCTTTTATTATGCCCTCGGACAAGGCAAAAGCGTTGAAAAAGCCTTTACAACGGGTAAAATGCAAGCTGTTATCAAGGATTTTAAATCCAAAGACTTGATTGTATTGTACAAAGGTGGTGAGCGACAAAAAATGTAGTGTTGTTAACCTCGACGACGTTTTTTTTTTATTATCTTCCAACGTCGTCGAAGTTAAAAACCCTGTCCATTACCCACAAGTTTTATGTTCTCATAAATCCGTAGGATTTACACGTTTATAGAAAGTACACAAAGCGATTTTTCCCGAATCC
>JAYSRS010000060.1:0-2320 GCA_043720935.1 Saprospiraceae bacterium | reverse complement strand
TCTTTCAAAAAACAAGCTGCCTCCGATAGATTTTCTCCACGCACGCCTTTTTCGCGTAGCGAAAAACAGTGCGTATTTTAAATTTGTACAGTAATATTCCTAAAATCATCAAAATACTGAGGGGGTGTAAATTTCAAAGATTTCAAATTTCAAAATTAGCCTTTGAAATTTGACATTATTGACATTTCTTTAAGCAAACGCGCTCGACAACAACAACTTCGATTGCGCCGCATCTTTCATTTCAAGCGTCGAATTACCGTTTGTCAAAAAATCATCCACGGAACGGGCGCACTCACGGCCTTCCGAAATGGCCCAAACGACGAGCGATTGACCGCGCCGCATATCACCTGCCGCAAAGACTTTGGGGACATTCGTTTGATAATTTTTATCGGCCACGTTGCCGCGTCCGTCAAGCGTTATGTCTAATTGATTCAACAAACCTTCATGTTGCGGATGCAAAAAACCTGCTGCTAAAAACGCCATTTCGCAAGGAATTTGACGCGTTGAGTTCGGACGTTCGGTCATCCGCATTTGGCCATTTTCGCCCATTGTCCATTCCACATCCACCAATTCTAAGGCTTTTAAGTGGCCATTTTCGTCGCCAATGAAGGCTTTTGTCGAAATCGCCCACTCGCGTCCGCAGCCTTCATCGTGCGAACTCGACGTTCGCAACATCATCGGCCAGTTCGGCCACGGCGTTGCCGCAGCGCGTTCTGACGGTGGTTTTGAGAGCAATTCTATTTGAGTTACCGACTTTGCGCGGTGCCGATTCGACGTGCCTACGCAGTCAGAACCCGTATCGCCACCGCCAATTACGACGATGTTTTTATCGGTGGCCATCAAAGGCGCATCCGTGTTGTCGTCGCCCGCCACGCGTTTATTGCTTTGTTCCAAAAATTGCATCGCAAAATAAACACCTGTTAAATCACGGCCAGGAATCGGTAAATCGCGTGGAATCGTTGAGCCGCCCGACAAAACAACGGCGTCAAAACCCGCTAAAAGGTCTTGGCCTGTAACATCAACGCCGACATTTGTATGCGTTTTAAAGACAATACCAGCCGCTTCCATGACTTGCACACGGCGGTCAATGACAGATTTATCGAGTTTAAAATCAGGAATACCGTAGCGTAACAAACCGCCTACGCGTGTGTTGCGCTCAAAAACCGTTACCCAATGTCCTGCTTTATTGAGTTGCGCCGCCGCCGCCAATCCCGCAGGACCAGAACCGACGATAGCCACTTTTTTGCCCGTCCGTACTGAGGGGGTGTTTGGCGTAACCAAATTGTTGGCAAACGCGTGTTCGATGATGGATTTTTCTATGTGCTCAATCGCCACGGGCGGCTGATTGATGCCCAAAACGCACGCCGATTCGCAAGGCGCAGGGCAAATTCTGCCCGTAAATTCGGGAAAATTGTTCGTTTCGGAGAGAATTGCGTAGGCTTCCGACCAATCTTGACGGTAAACGGCGTCGTTGAATTCGGGAATAATATTGCCGAGCGGACAGCCGCTGTGACAAAAAGGGACGCCACAATCCATGCAACGCGCCGCTTGTTCGTTCGTTTTTTCAGCCGCAAACGGCTCGTACAATTCTTTATAATCGTTGAGACGCTCTTCAACTTTGCGCGTTTTTGGCAGTTCTCGCGTAATTTTCAAAAAACCTGTTGGATTACCCATGTGTCGTTATATAGTCGGAATGTTTATATTCCAATATTGGTGAGTAGAGAAATAGGAGAAGTGTCAAATTCTAAATTTTATACCTATTTCCGTTTGGTGATTTCTAGTTGCGGCGTAGCTGCAAAATCTCGGTAACATCAAAGCACATAGACCCACTTCTCTTAGCGGTGTAACCGCAAAACCGCCTGTTTCGCGGTCACACCGCTAAGAGAAGTGGGTCTATGTTTAAATATTACCAAGATTTGGCAGCTACGCCGCCGTAAAAGTCAAACGGAAACTTGAAATCTTCCTATACTAGATAATAAATTGGTTCGCAAAGGTCTTAATTTTGAGAATTTTCTGAGGAGAAAACAAGTGCTAGTTTGAGTTTAAGAATTTTATTTTTTATAGAAATAGATTTGCAAAATAAAAAACTAAAATATGGGCTATGAGTTTGTAATAAATTGTTTTTACTCAATGGTTTAAAATAAACGGAATTATCGGTTTTATGTCGCAAACCAATTTTTAAGTAAAAAATGGTGTTTTTGCGGCAAAAGATTTAGGAAATTTTGCAAAATTTCGGGAAGTTTCATTTTCCATTTAACAAACGGGAACTCCAATAGCGCGAAAAGTCTTATAGTTGTAAAAGTTCCAACAATATGCAGCT
>JAYSRS010000059.1:0-6486 GCA_043720935.1 Saprospiraceae bacterium | reverse complement strand
TTTAGCGGTTACACCGCACGAGGACTGGGGTTTATGTGCTTGAATATTACCAAGATTTTGCAGCTACGCCGCCGTGAAAAAGCCAAAGCAAAAATTGTTGCCTCTTACCCAAATTAGGTACATAAATAATTTATAATCAAAGTATTAAATTCAAAGTTGCTATTGAAATCTCTCAGTATAAACGCCGTTTTTCACTCATTTGAGCGAAAAACGGCGTTTATACTGAGGGGTCTAAAATTTAAAATCCCTTCCCTTATCTCATGCGTTTCATCACAATCGTCCACAATTGTTCGTAAGGAATGACCTCCATTTCGTCCGTCAAACCGCGATAATTGTACGGTGTATCGGCAAAACGTTGCAAATATTTTTCCGTTCCAACCAATTCATCACGCTTAAATTCAGCTTTTGCAGCCTGTTGCAACAAGCGAATAAAGGCAATCAATCGGACAAAATCTTCACGTCGCAACTGCCGATTTGCGTAGTTTTTCAAGCGGTCAATCAATTCCGTTGCTTGGGCAAATTGTTTTTGCTCAATTAAGAACAACACTTGGGCAATCAACAAAAAGATGGTGAACAAACGCATATCTTTTGGATACATCACGGGGTCGTTCAAGAATTTTTGAATTTTGAACAAACGACGGTTTTGACGGCGTAAAATCGGATTTTCGTCGCCAAAAACTTCGATGATGTAATTTACATACGTTTCATGTATTTTCCAACGTTCGCGCTCTTCCATCGTCAATTTTTTGAACTTCGGATGCCCCGCAGCCTTCGTCATAATCGCTACCGCATTGATATAATTGTCGGTGTGCATGGCCAGTAAAAAGTAGTATTCCATGAACGTAAACCACATTTCGCTGCCTTCTTCAAAGCTCTGCAAACACTTTTCAGCGTTCATTTTGCCGCGTTTGTAGTCTTTTAAGTGCAAAAATGCCGACATTTTCTTGAGTTGGAACGTCGCCATTTTTTCTTCTTGATAAAACGTCGGATTCTCTTTCATGTAATTTTCGGCTTGCGTACAGACCTCAATCATCGCTTCGTGGTCGCGCAACATTTCGTAGCGGAACGTCCAAACCAAATACATATTGTACAAAATAACGGGTGAATCATAGACTTCCGACAGGCCAATCAAAGCATCACAATACGTATCAATGCGCTCTGTCAAGTCGAAATTCTCACTCACCGCATGATAATAATTCATCATAACGCGTTGATACAATTCCTCCGACCGAATTTCGGCATCCAAAATGTCTTTGTATTGCTTAATGTAGCCGTCGTATTCCTCATATTCTTTTTCAGATTCCATTTCTGCCGCATACGTCCGCAAAATTCGCGCGCAATTGACAATCAAATCCGCAAATTTGAATTTCAACGACGTTGTCAAAATCTGACGGGCCAAGGACGCTGCCGTCGTTTTAGCATCGTTCGCCAAGAGGATTTTCACTAAAGTCCACTCCTTGTTGCAGGTAAAATAAGCGCGGTCATAGCCCGACGTGTCAGGCAAATTGACATCGAGAAAAAAGAGCGTATTGAGCAACCGTTTGCGAAAACGGCTTTTGAGTTGGCGGTATTTATCGTCCGTCGGGCTACAATCGTAGAGAAAAGTGGCGGCATCGCGGTCGTTGCGAAACTTTCCCGCCATGAGGGCCTCATAAAATTCGTTGAATTTTGAGTTCTTACTTTTCAATGAATAGTCGTCAAAAATTTCGATTTTTTTGACTTTTTTCTTTGTGACTATTTTTGAGATTTCTACTAGATTTTTCATCGCTATTATGAATGCTTTAATTTTGTGACCATAAAATTAGGCTCTTTCTGTTTACCGTGTTTAATTAATTTGATTTTTTTTATACGTAAAAAAATAGGTTTTTGATTCATTTGATTGAAAATAATTACTAACCCCTTATTAATCAAGCACTTATAAATGCTTTTTGGTAACACATTCATTAAAAAAAAATTTCACGGCTGCTCGTTCACACTTAACAAAAAGTAAACCATATTCGACACTAAACGGGATGTGTGACGCCTTTTTTTTATAAAAAAACAAAATTGACTGACACAAAACACGAAAAACGGCAACTGAGTGTTAGCTCAATTGCCGTTTAGAGACGGATTCATTTTTAGCACTTTTCTATGTCGGTATCAAAATAAGAAAAGCCCTTTGCATTGCTGCAAAGGGCTTTTCTTATACTCAAAATCGTTTTTAACCCGCAATCGGCATCAAGCGCACTTCAATTGTGTGCTTTTTGCCAATTTTCAACTTGGGCAGCGTCACAATCGCCGTTTCGTAGCCGTCTTTCGTGATTGCCCACACTTGACCCTTGGCGATGTGTTGTTTCAACAGCACTTCGCCTATTGCGGAAGTACGCATGGGCTTCGGCAATCAATTTTTCAGCTTCTCCGTTTTCGGTACTGCTGGCATTGCGGGCGTTTTTGACAGACGGGTGCATCGGCTTTGAATTGCGCGCTTGTTTCCTTTCGGTGACGGCGACTGTGGTGGCGGAGGCGTTGCTGAGGCAGACGGTAATAGCCGTGCGTTTGTCGATAAGAGCGAGAATTGCGCTACCGATAGCAGGTGCAAAAAAGATAATTTCCTCTTTTTTTTGTTCCATGAGAAGAAGAACAGCGTCAATCGTATTGACGTGGGCGTTTTTGTAGGCGTCCATGTTACTAACAAATTTAAAAGGGTAAAGTAAAAAAATGAGTACAATTGATATATCTCTTATATATCAATTGTACTCATTTAATATACTTCTTTTTACATTTCCAAATGCACTTCCGAGAAAACAACATGAAACATAGTTAAAGATTTGTTAATGCACATTTTGGGCGTTTGAGGGGTGGAAAAACGCTTGAAAATGGGGGTTTTCAAGGAGTTTTGATGGGAAATACTGAGGGGGTATCACTTCAACCTATAGCTTCCATCAAAGCCGCAACAGATTTCGGTACTGCAAAATAATTCATGTGGTGGCAAGCAATCTCGTGCTTTTCGAGCGCAGGAACGGCAAAAATACTTTTGATACTTACTGCTATGTCGTTGGCCTCATTTGCGTACAGATGTTCACCAACTTGAATAGCAACTTTTTCCAAAAATCCTCTCAATGGGTCGTCTTCTTTTGTAAAATCATCGAGATTGCCAGCAATGACAATGTATGGCGGTGTAGCGACAGATGTTCCTTTTGCCAAGGTTTTAATGAAAGGTGCATCAATTTTCATCTCTGCTAAACTTGTCAAAAGCACAGTTTCAGTTACACTCAAAAAACCGCCTAAACGCTTTACGATTGAGGCAACACTTTGAGGGAAAAAGTTAGCACTTGCGCCACAAAGCATAGACAACCAATTGACATAAGTTGGAATACTACCCAACTTTGAACCACCGTTTGGTGTGCCTACCATGACGAGTTTGGAGACAAAATCATCGCCGTGCAAGTGTTCAATCATGTAACGCGCAATCAATCCGCCCATCGAGTGCGCGACAATGACCAATTCTTTACCATCGTTTTTATTGAAACCTAAATTGCTTAATGCTTCTTTTAGGAATTGGGCGTTTTCCTCAATCGCTGTGTTGAGGTTTTCGTAGTCGTAGGTCAATACCAAGTCATAGCCTTTGTTTTTTGCTTGCTCAAAAGCTGTAACCATGTCTTTTGTATCGCCGATAATGCCATGCACAAGCAATAGAACTTTTTGCGCGGTGTTTACTTTTTCTGTCAAATTATAGGTTTTACGCGTGCCTTTGACTGCGTAATCAGCCCAACGCAACTTGTAAATGTCTTCTAATTCGATACCCAATTTGTTTATGAATTTCACAAAAACAAAACGCAAGGCACGGCCTATATTCCGCGTTTTAATAGCCCCTGTGTCTTCGGGAATATGAGAAAGAGAACAAACAAACTGCCCTAGTGCGTTCATTTCTACTTTTCCAAAAGGAAGGAAATTTTTGCCATCATATATCATTGGCAAAATGACCCCCTCAGTATTTTGCTGATTTATGACCAATTCAAGGGGTGTTGTTGCCAAACCATCTGCACCTTGAATATCTGTGAATTCAATAATGCTTTCATCGTCGCCTTTTGTTCCTTGCGCTAAGTTGACAATCTGAAAATAAGGGTTAGATCTAAAATACGGGTCACTAATCACCAAAGCATCGACGCTGCGGGTCTTTTGCACCAAAGCTGCTTTATTGACGTTGCTTCTAAAAGTCGGATGCGGTTGCAGGGAAATACCATTGCCTAAGTTAATCGGTGACGCGCCAACAGTATTTTTTCCTTTTCTTACCAATCTAATCGTCATGATTTTGGTACACCAATCGGGTTCACCGCCGCCGATAGCACGCGTTCCAATCGCTTTCTCTTTGGTGGGGTCTATTATTTTGCCTATTTCCAATGCGTCCAAACTGAAAGTAGCTTTATCAATTGGGTCTGTTGACACCAACAATTTCAGAATATCTACTTCTTCCCGTTTGTCGTCGTCTAAACGAAAAAAGTCTTTTACCAGCGTTAATTCAGTCTCGCTCGGAAAGGCTTTATTGTTTTCATCAATTGAATCAATACCATAAGCAGCCGACAGATGAAGCAGCCCAACGTAAAGCCGCTTATTAGTATTATTTGCAAACTGTATCTTGAAATCAATGGGCGTAGTATCATAATCCAAACTAATCACCGCATCCCTTAACACGGTTTGTTGATTATTTTGAGTGATAATCATTTGCATATCAAGGTCTTTTTCTTCAATACGGGTCTTTTTGTTGTCCATCTCTAAAATATGTTGCCAACGGGCAACATGACGCAGTGTTTTTAGAACTTCAAGTTTTGAGGCGTCACTCGTTCCGCGCACGCCTTGAATCAACTGATTGTTGTACTGTTTGTCGTAAATCATCAGATTGCCTGCTTCAATCTTCAAGTCAAAACGGCAGATACTTGGTTCTGACATTAAGAAAATTCCCGACTCGGTGGCAGCATCAAACGTGCTTTTCATCAATTCTGAAACAACAGCATCGGCATAAACATAAAAATGAGCAATCGGCAAGTCAATCGGTTCGCCCCAATAAGTGGTGTAGCGATTGCCCTCCAAAAGCGTTACATCTTTAATGTCACTTTCAGTTAAGCCGATATGTCCTAACTTAATATCACCGATTAAGCTACCTTCCTGCCTCGCATCATACACTTTGACCATAATTGGTTTGCCAAAATCTGATTGAATGCCCTTTTCAGCACCCAAGCCTATTTTCCAACGATTCGTCATATTATCGTATCGAATAGGATAGCGTTTAAACAGTCCTTCAACTTCAACATTGCTCAAAAAACCTTGGCGCGTATTGAACCCAAATTGCGCTTCACATTGCGGCGTTTGGTTACTCGTAAAACCTTGTATTGTTGCCCGTGCTTGAACAAATAATTCTGAATATTGCAATTGACCGCCCGTTTTAGCCAACACTTCCAACAGGACTTGCGTGAAAATGCCATGTACACCGTCTTCTCTTGCTTTTTCCGTCCTGTCGCAAGCCGCTAAAAGAATATGTTTTGTATGCGGTGCATCTTTAATCGGTCGGCTCAAATAAGCACCGTCCAAGTACGTACTTAGAGAACGCGGCTCTGTTCTGCCTGATGTGTAACGGGCTTTAAATTGTTTGAAATCTTCCACATCACGGGTCACTGAACCCGAATGACAGGAATCCGCAATAACAACAATGTGTCCGCATTGACGCCCCACATCTTCCAAAAGCAACGCAATTTCTTTATCTGCCAAATCAAAATTATTAGGCACGCGGCTATCGTACAACACCCACGTTTGTTCTTCGTTGTCCTTTGTGTAGCCGTGAAATTCAGGCGCGGTAATGTTATAAGAGCCATGACCCGAATAAAACACCAAAGCAATGTCATCATCTTTGGCTTGGCACAAGTGTTCTTGAAAACCCTTGATAACATTAGCACGGGTTGCTTGCTCGTTGGTAAGCGTTTTTATTTGGGTATCACTTTGAATCAAGTTTTTGTAGTGTTGATTCAAAAAAGCAGTCATTGCCTGCACATCATTGAGGCAAGCATCCAACGGGTTAACCTGTGGATATGATTGTGCGTCGTAGGCATTGATGCCGATTAGAAGTGCGTAGAGTTTCATTGACAAGTGGTTGAGTGAATTTTAAATTAAAAAATTTGAATTTGAGAGACCCCTCAGTATTTGAAATATTTTTTCACTAATTATTTTTTTTTATCCCCTTTAATTCTATGTTTGCTCGCGGAAACGTCAGTAGATGGCTTCGCCAAAGGTACAACAAAATAAAAATTTAGAATATGAGTAAGACATTTAATTATTTTTGAATCAACCCGTGCTGTGCGCCTACATTGGGTGAAACATCATATTGAGCAAACCTCACCCAAAAATATAAACGTTTTCAGTGTCCTTGAACCAGAAGGCATGAGAACGTATATTTACGACAAAAAAGAAAAATATATCATCGTTTTACAGCCCTCGCGTTATGTCGAACGCCTTGAA
>JAYSRS010000058.1:0-6494 GCA_043720935.1 Saprospiraceae bacterium | reverse complement strand
AGTACGTCGGATTGTTTTGCTTCTTTTTTCATCAACTATAAGCAAGCAATTCACGTACTCTTTTTTTATATTAAAAAAAATTACTGTACAGTAGTTTAACTACCCCCTCAGTATTTTTCAAAAAAAATATGTCCAAACCTACTGTTTAACAACTTTTACCGTAGAATGCTCATCACCAACGGCGATGGTCAAAAAATATAGACCATTTGGCAAATGCGCCATATTGATTATTTCGGTTTGAACACCTTGCGTCAGATTGATAGTTTTAGTCAAAAAAGTCTGACCTAACAAATTAGTTACGTTCAAACGCGCTGCATTATTTTCGTCTGACAGAATTTCAATTACCGTTTGGTCCGTTGTAACCGACGGTTTTGCGGTCATTGCAAAGGTTTTTACTGAGGGGTCGTTTGTGTTGACGCCCAAAGCCGTGCGGTAGTAAGTCAGTTCAAGACCTTCCGCATCGGTAGTAGCTGAGAAGAAAATGCTGCCGAGCATTGAATCGAACAAAGAAGCATTGCTCGAAGTTGTGCCGCCGCGAATGTCGCAAGTCAATTTAGTACCTGCCCCCGTGCCGTCTGTTTCCCACAATTCTGCCCCCGTACTGGCTTCAAGTGCTTGAAAATAGAGTTTTTTGCCATAAGCGACAAAGCTAAAAGGTGAACTGTTGACCGCGCCAACATTAATGTCTTTTATCATTTTCGTTCCTGCATCCGTACCGTCAGACTCCCACAATTCGATGCCATTTACGCCGTCAATGGCGCGGAAATAGGCTTTATTGTTGAAAGCGATAAAGCCAACAGGTGAACCGTTGCCAGTCAGATTGATGTCTTTTACGCGGCGTGTACCTGCTGTTGTGCCATCTGTCATCCACAATTTAGTATTGACAGCTGTATCAGCCCCATTGAAAAAAACGCGATTATCCACACGGGTCAGACCCGCTAAGTTGGAGTTATTGAGCGCGTTTGTTATAGTGGAACGACCTGAATAAATATCTTTCAACAAAACAGTTCCCGTGTCTGTGCCATCTGTTCGCCACAATTCAGCACCGCCTGTTGAGTCCGTCGCACGGAAAACAAGGTAGTTGTCGAGCGCGACTATCAATTGTGGAAAACCATTGGCCGTTTTGCCAGGGTTGATGTCTTTCAACAATTTAGTACCTGTCGCTGTGCCGTCTGTTGTCCACAATTCTTGACCAACGATAGAGTCATTGGCTGCGAAATACCACTTGTTTTTAAATGGTACAAAATTGCCCACACCAGAACCGCTTGCGCCAGCTTGATTGATGTTTTTAAACAGCTTCGTACCCGCCGCCGTGCCGTCGGTGCGCCACAATTCGCCGCCTTCTGCATCGGTATTGGCAACAAAATAGAGTATGCTTTTAAATTCAATAAAGCCACTTGGCAAGCTGCTGTTTGTGCCAGGACGCAGGTCTTTGAGCATCACTGTTCCTGCGGGCATGCCGTCCGAAACCCACAATTCAGTGCCATTGACGCCATCATTGGCTTGAAAATACATTTTGCCTTTATAGACAACTTTGTTCGATGGCGTAGCATTTGCTGTTGCGGGATTGATGTCTTTGAGCAAAGTACAAGCGTTTAGAACGGGCTGTGCCTGTGCTGCAACGATAGAACTCGCCACAAGAGCGAGTGCGAAGTAGCGTTTTTCATGTCTCTAAAATGAAAAATTTGATGAATAAAATTTGAAAATAGTGAACCCAGTGAAATCCCAAACACTTTCGGGACTGAGTAGAAATTTACTAATCCACATATTCCACCTTTCTCAACAAGCGAAAACCGATGGATATTTCAAACGAAATATTGCGAATCGCTTGTTCTGAAACGATGACATTTTGACGCGTATAAGGGTCATAACCAAGGTATTCGGGGCGAAAATATTGTCTCGACAAGTCGGGATGAATCGAAAATTCGACAAAACCACCCATCAGTTCCGTGAAAGGAAACTCGTAGCCGCCCGACAGCGTTAGGCCGTATTGAAAATTTCTAACAAACTCTTTCTGTGGATAAGTGGCATTGAAAATGGCGTTGCGGTCTGCTTCTAGGTTCGTGCCAACCGTATATTCTCCACGAATGCCTACGGTGTAAAACGCCCGTTCTTTGCCCAAAACGCCGCGTCGTTTAGCACCTACTATCAAACCGACGTTTTTAAATACGAACTCTTCTGTGAATCCGTCCACTTGTTGTAAAACGCCGCTAATGTCATACGCCGCACCCGAACGGTAGCGAAATGCGCTCCCGCGTAGGTGGTAGCCGAGCTGTGCGAACAAAACCGACTGTCCTTTGTCGGACGCCGAAACGCTCTCGATAAAGGCCGCGCCGTGGTATTTGAACAGCAAATTATTGGAAGAAGAGCCGCCCGTATTCCACGCTTGTTGGCCAACCGACAAACCACCTTTGACGCCAAAAGCATAGCCTTGAGCTGTGGTAGTGTTGCTAAAAATGGTAGAAATAAAGAATAAAAAAACAGATAAACGATTCATTGTCAATGTTTTAAATCTTTTATAAAAAATGAGTGATACAACAACGAAGGACACAAAGCCAACCTCTTGCCTTGTGTCCTTCGTTTGATGTATCCGTAGAAAAATGGTTATTCTCTGACGTAAATATCTACCGCCGTGCCTTTATTAATCGTATCCCCTGCGGCTGGAACGGTGCGATAAACTTTGGCTAAATTTTGATTTGTTACTGAGGGGTCAGCGTGAATTGTTCCCAATTTCAACCCAACCGTTCCTAGCAAAAAATCGTATTGGTCGGCGGTCATACCGTCGAAAGAAGGGATACCCGCTAGGTCTGATACGGGTTTAGAGACAGTGAAGTCAACTGAACTACCTTGTGGTACTTTGACCGTTCCGTACTGCAATTCGTTTGTTACGTCACGACCGCGCACAATGACAGCAGTTATCGTTCCATCGGCCAAATCAGCGTTCAAAATCGTGTCAATTTTGCCGACTTTTACGCCCAACATTTTTAGATTTTCTGTATAAAAACCAATTTCATCGCGCCCCGCAATATCGGGTAAGACGACTAAATCACCCGCCGCTTTCGTG
The DNA here is from genome assembly GCA_043720935.1 of Saprospiraceae bacterium. GTDB lineage: Bacteria > Bacteroidota > Bacteroidia > Chitinophagales > Saprospiraceae > JAAFJT01. The sequence continues at coordinate 3,430 of JAYSRS010000058.1, read as the reverse complement.
ATTTTCAAGTAAATAGTACGGCCTTCCTTCACTTTTGCGTTTGGCAACGGGTTTTGTTCGACCACCAAGTCGGCGGCAAAACCTTCTCTATACAAGGAATCAGTAATGACAATATCAAAGCCGTCGTTTTCAGCGTTGCGGATGACTTCTTTGACGTTTTTACCAACGTAATCGCCCACTTTCACCGCATCGCCGTGCCGTGAATAGCATTTCATCATCCAAAAAATCATGAACAGCAAGCCGCCCACAATGAGCAACATTTTGCCGAAATCAATCAAAAAAATGCGACTTGAAAGGAAATAGCCCGCTTCTTTGCCGAAGGCTTTGAGTTTTTCCCAGATGTCTTTAAAAAAATCACTCATGTTTTTTGCTGTATTGGTAGTGATTAAATGATGCTTCAATGGCCCACTGATTTGATTGATGCGGCTGATTTGCACTGATTTTAATTGCTTTATGAATGACAAAAGAAAATCAGCGTAAATTAGCCGCATCAGTCCAATCAGTGGTCTGTGATGTCGCACCAGTCATTAAAATAATTCTTCAATTTGACGGGTATAGAATTCGACCATTGTCCAACCGTGCGCTTTTACCATTTGTGGCACGATGCTCGCCGCCGATTGGCCTGGGACGGTGTTGACTTCCAACATAAACGGTGCGTTGTGGATGTCTGACCAAATAAAATCAATTCTAACAATGCCGCGACAGTTCAGCACTTCGTAAATCCGTTGCGCCGCCCCCCTCAGTATGTCGGCCTTTTCCGTAGAAATCGGGGCTGGAATCAACTCCTCGCTCTTGCCTTGATACTTGGCTTCGTAGTCAAAAAACGCTTTTTTAGTCACCACTTCGCAAATCGGTAGAACCACTAATTCGCCTTGCGTCCGCATCACACCGACCGTAAATTCACGGCCCGCAATGAACTCTTCCACCAAAACTTGGTCGTCTTCCTTGAAGGCTTTGTCAATCGCTGCTGCCAAATCCTCCGCTTTTTCGACCCGACTCATGCCGATTGACGAGCCGCCGTTGTTCGGTTTTATGAAAACAGGCAGCGTCAAACTGCTTGAAATCGCTTCTATGTCATTCCGAGGCATGAAGGAACCTGTGGGGTGTTCTTTGAAAAGATGCAACGATTTAGCGACATTAATGCCCGAAAACGCCGCCGTTGCGACTGTAAATCGTTTGTTGAAGGTCAAAGCCGACGTTGCGGCATCGCAACTTGTATAAGGAATATCGAGCATGTCAAAATAGCCTTGTAACTTGCCGTCTTCGCCCGGTGTTCCGTGAATTATCATCAAAACAGCGTCGAAACGCACTTTTTTACCCTCAATCGTCAAGGTGAAATCAGCGCGGTCAACGGCTATTTCCGAGCCGTTGGCGGTGGTATGATACCATTTTTCGCGCTCAACAATGATTTTGAACACGTTGTATTTAGACGCGTCAATAAACGTTTCGGCCACATTTGCCGAGCCAATCGAAATTACGTATTCGCCCGAATAGCCGCCCGCTACGAGGGCGATGTTTCTTTTTGTTATCATGCAGTTATGGTATTTTTAGATTAACGATTTTTTGGTCTAGGCCGTTTTCCACCGCCTTGCACCGCCCCACGGAAGCCAGGCCGCGACATCATCGCCTTCATTTGCCCCTTTTGTTTCAACGCTTCGTCCATCTGTTTCATCTGCTCTTTCAAGGCAGGTTCGGTGACTTTCAAGGCTTTCACTTTTCGGAAAAAATCTTCTGCTGCCGCCCAATTTTGCTTCATCGCACGGAAATTGGCAAGGGCCATGTATATCATTGCCTTTTCATTGTCGCTTGGCAAACCGATTTTTTGCGCCGCTACGTAGTGTTCTTCCGCCAAAACATAGTCTTTTTCTTGGCTCGCCAACGTGCCTTTGAGCATATAATAATACGCCTTGTTGGTCTGAAAAAGCCATTGCGGGAAGTAGGTCAACGTGAGGCGTTGTTCCGCACCCGCGAAGTCGCCCGTCTGCAATAGCATCGCCGCCGATTGTACCGTTCCGAGCATAATATAACCAATTGTAAGGATAATTCCCGCTAAAAGGAAGGGGAATGCCCACCAAAAACCGAAGACGAAAGCCGCAATCGTGCCGCCAACGAGGCACAAAGCAATGAGCGCGAAGCGCAAATAAATGTTAATTGAAAACATATTGGGTAAATTAAAAATTAGAAATTAAGAATTAAAAATTCGCAAACAACTGACTATCAATTAATTGAAAACGGAAATTGAATCCTGTATCTTTAATCATTTGCTAAAAGTCCTTTTTTTGTGCGGCAAAAGTAGCTTTTCGATTTTAGAATTTGTTGTCAAAAAAAATAAAAAAAATCACGCCTATGTATCTTGTAAACGCTTAAACTTTTTTTCTTAATTTTCTAAATCTGTGATTCAGGAAACGTTCTCTTCTTTTTATCGCTTTTTTGAGTTTGGCAACACTCGGCTGTCGCAACAATGATATGAGGAACGATGGAGTATAAATGATGAATTTGCAAACAGTTGACTCATGCTTAATTACCTTGTGAAACTTGACAATTACCTATTAATAATTCTTTTTTTTATGCAAAATGCCATTATAAAACCTAAAATACTGAGGGGTCTCTTTTCAACAATGGAAAAGAGACCCCTCAGTATCTTAGTCTTATTCTGTCTTTTCGCCGAACAATTTGGCGAAAGTTTCGCCTCGAAATTTCCACATTTTATTGAGTTGACCGCGTACAAACAGCCTGTCAACGAGCGGTTCAAGGAAACCGCCAGGCGATAAATAATGCACGCGGTCGGTCATCAAAACGTAGCCGGCGCATTGTACAAACGCGTGTTCGTGGTGCCAAAACACATAAGGCCCTTTGAGTTGTTGGTCAACAAAACGATGTGGCGGTTCCCAATCTGAAATCATTGTCCGCCAAAAAAACGGGACGCCCATGAGCGTAATGCGGTAATCAATCAGCGTTCCGACTTGCATAACAATCGGCGTGGGCGTGAGAATCGAAAAACCAAGGTCGTCAGGTGTTACCTTGTCAAGATTTTCGGCGCGGCTGAAAAAATCGAATATTTCATTGAGCGGACGGTACAATTTTGTTTCAAATTCGAGTACGTGCGGTTTGAGTTTAGCCATCTTATTCTTTTTTTTTGTACAGGCCAATTCAGTCGCCTGCGTGTAAATGAGGCGACTGAAGTTGCCCATACGTTTGAGAACAAAAAGGGCTGCGGATGGTTGTAGAATGTTTAAAATGCTTTATTCTTAGACAGATAACCAAAACTTAATGATTAACACATAGTTTTAAAAGCGTATTTTTGCACAAAAATTCAACGTTTAGGGAACTCTAAATTACTGTACAGTGATTTTTTTTAATTTATATTTTACTGATAATCAATACATTTTAGAAGTATTATTTTTTCCAAATAGTGTATTAATGATTTTAT
>JAYSRS010000057.1:0-6501 GCA_043720935.1 Saprospiraceae bacterium | reverse complement strand
TAGGTTGTTCAAAATACCTATAAATCGCTCGTCGGATTGCCGATAAATTTTATCCAATTCAATGTATAGCGGAGGATTGTCAACCAAAGCTTGGGCATGAAAAAAGAAAGGGCTTTTGTAATAATGCTTCAAAATTTCCCACTCCTCATGTTTAACTACAGGCGGTAACTGCATTAAATCGCCAATAAACAAGACTTGCACGCCGCCAAAAGGCGTAAACGGCGTGTGCCGAACGATGCGCAACGTGGTATCAATCGCGTCTAAAACGTCGGCACGAAGCATACTCACTTCGTCAATAATGAGCAATTCCAAGCGGCTCAACACCTTTCGGCGTTTGGCTTGAAGGCGCATTTGTTGTTTGAGGCTGTGCCGATTGTGCATATTGACGGTCGAAGGCAGATGCGAAGGCATGACGTCGGTCGGCAAAAACGCACCGAACGGCAATTGAAATTGCGAATGAATCGTCACCCCGCCTGCGTTGATAGCGGCGATGCCCGTAGGCGCGACGATAACGGCCCGTTTGTGCGTCCGTTGAATGATGCCGCGCAGGAAAGTCGTCTTTCCTGTCCCCGCTTTGCCCGTCAAAAAGACCGTTTTGTCGGTCTGATTGATGAATTGCGCCGCAATTACTGAGGGGTCGTTGTCTGAGGGTTTTCTCATCGGTTTCGTATATTGTTAAAAACAATTTATGTTATAAAATTGCGGTAAAGCTAATAAAAAGTGTGAAAAGTAGTGTTTTTTTAAGCAAAAATTACCTAACTTTGCAGGATTAAAACGTATTTCTATTTTTCACTCAACGTTTTGTAGCTAAAAATGAAGTTATCCAATTTTCAATACATCGTTTCTAATCCAAATATTTTAGGCGGAAAGCCCTGCTTAAAAGATACGCGTATTAGTGTTCAAATTGTTCTTGAATGGCTCGATTCGGGTGCTTCGATTGCGGCGATTAATGCCAAATATCCGCATCTTTCAGAAGCGGCTTTGCAAGAAGCGGTTTTATATGCTTCGCAAGAAAAGCAAAATAGTGCTTTAAAAGAAGGCTATTTAACCAATTTTGAAGAAAATTTAGCTTTAAATACTGAATTTGAAGCGACAATTGGAGAGGGTTTGGATTAAATACCCCTCAGTATTTCAAAATATTTTACATAAATTTATGTAAATTTACGTATTTTTACGTATTTTTATATGAATTCACACCCGTTCTATTTTTAATTCCATCGAATTCGATGGGATTAAAAATAGAACGATACTTTAATCAATTTAACATTATCTACATATTTATTATGGACAATCAACTAGCTGTTTTCGAGCAAAAAGCCATTCGCAGAACAGATTTTAATGAAAAAACTTACTTTTCAGTAATTGACATCATTCAAGTTCTGACGGATACTATTAATCCAAATTCATATTGGAGTAAGATGAAAGAACGAGAACCTCAACTTTTAACTATCAGTAAGAAATTTAAATTAGTTGGAAAAGACCGCAAAGCGCGGCCATCAGATTGTGTTGATACCGAATCTGCATTCATCGTTATTATGTCTGTACCATCTCCAAAAGCACAACACCTAAAATTATGGATAGCACAAGCAGGGAAAGAAAAATTAGAATCGTTTGAGGACTTTAAAACAGTAGATACTTTGATAATGAACTATTCAAAACGTAATGTACCATCTCTAATATGTGAACCTAAAACCTATCTAATGCGTGACACTTTTAGAGGATATTACAAAATTGGAAAATCAAAAGACCCAAAAATTCGGGAAGCTACTTTGCAAGCCCAAGTGCCTACAATTGAATTATTGCACGTTATTGAAAGAGATATAGAAACTTACTTGCACAAAAAATTTAATGTTAAAAGAATACGTGGAGAGTGGTTCAACTTGTCAAAAGCAGACGTTAATTATATAAAATCATACTAAATCATGGAAAAATTAGCTATTTTTGAGCAAAAACAAATTCGCCAAACAGTGCATAATGGCGATATTTACTTCTCGATAATTGATATTATCGAAGTCTTAACAGGCAGTACAGCACCACGGCAATACTGGAATATCCTAAAAAAACGAGAAAATCAACTGTCAACGATTTGTTTACAGTTGAAAATGGCAGCCACTGACGGTCGTCAACGCATCACCGATTGCGCCAATACTGAGGGGGTACTCCGCGTCATTATGTCCGTGCCATCGCCAAAAGCCGAGCCGTTTAAGCTATGGCTCGCCGAAGTGGGCAAACAAACGATTGTCGAAACCGAAAACCCTGAACTCGGCATTGAGCGTTTAGCGGATATTTACAAGGCAAAAGGCTATAATAAGGAGTGGATTGACCGCCGTTTGAAGAGTATTGAGGTCAGAAAAGAGCTGACCGACGAGTGGAAACAGCGCGATGTGAAGGAAGGACAAGAGTTTTCCATTCTCACGGCGGCAATTGCAAAGGAAACTTTTGGTTTAAATCCGTCGGAACACAGCAAATTGAAAGGATTAGAACGGCAAAATCTACGCGACCACATGACGGAATTTGAATTGATTTTCACGATGTTGAGCGAATCTGCTACCCGAAGCATTGCGATGAGAGACGATGCCCAAGGTTTTAACGAAAATCTTGATGCGGCCCAAAGAGGCGGTGCGGCGGCAGGTGGTGCGCGGGTCAATTTTGAAGAAAAAATGGGGCTGAAAGTGGTGTCAGGCGATAATTTTTTAGGGTTGAAGAATGCGGAGAAGGCGAATGAGTTGTCGGAATAGGCCCCTCAGTATTTCCTATAAATTTTACATAAATTTACACAATTATGTACATTTTTATGTAAAATTACATATTTTCATTTAAAAAATTTCCTCAATCCACTCATCAATCTGTCTTTCCTCTGAATTAAAATTAACGCCAATTGCCGTAATTGTCTTACCCGAAGCACGGTATTTAGCCGCATAGCCTTGTTTTTTGATTTGATTCATCGCTTGACCTGCCGTTTTATTGAACTTAAATTCAAAAATAAAAATGTCGGTTAACGTCTGAACAACGGCATCGGCTTGTCCTTTAAACGAATGCACTTCGCTCGTTATGAACATGCCCAAATAGTTAAAAACAAGGTGAACCAAGCCGTGATACAAGCCTTCGGATTGATTTTTATAGGTTTCAGAAGGCAAATCGGCCAAAAGGCCATTCAAAATTTCCTTAACTTTCTCTAAATCATGCGCCAAAAAAGCCCGATTAATGTCTTGAATCGTCATGCCCGTATGTATGCGGCGCGGATTTTTGGCGATGTCGTCAATCAAAAAAGCGTACATACTTTGGCGCACTTCTTTGTTTGGATAATCCAAAACCATTTCGCCAGTCATGTTATTCAATTTTTTAATCGTCAAGTAACCCGTTTGAAACAAAAGCGGTATCAATGCGAGATTTTCAATATCGTATTTGTCTAGCATTACTGAATCAATAACTGAATTTTCGACATCAAAACGGTTGTATTTCCGCATTTGTTCAATCAAAAATTCAGGACTTCCCGTCGAAAACCAATAGTTTTTAAAGAGGCGAGCAGATAGAAAATTGAGCGTTCCGAAAGGATTATACACTTCTGTTTCACCGTCCCAAGTGTAGCCGTCATACCATATTTTCATGTTCGACAAGAGTTCTTCTCGGCTAATTTTGAGGCTTTTTGTACATCTCTCCAAATAATCCTCAAAATAAAACTCTAATTCTACTTGCGTGTAACCTGTCAAAGCCGCATAATCGGGGTGAATTGTGATGTCCGTCAAATTATTTAAATGAGAAAACAACGACACTTTTGAAAATTTGGAGATACCCGTGATAAAAACAAGCTGTAAATGCTCCCCTGCATTTTTTAAAACAGAATAAAAATCGCGCAAAACAACGCGGTGTGCCTTGGCTTGCTCAATTTTTGCCTCCTCCAAATAATCAATAATCGGTTTGTCATATTCATCTATTAACAAAACAACTTTACCATATTGTGCTGATAAAGATTCAATTAACTCCTCAAATTGAGATTTAAACGTCGTTTTCAATAATCTGATACCGTATTCTTTGGCGCACTTTTTTAAGACTTCACTAATACTTCCAGAAAGTCCAAGTCCTTGATAATCAACGGCATCAAACGATATATGAATAACAGGATTAGTCTTTGACCAGTCCCATTTGTCTTCAATCCAAAGCCCTCCAAACAAGTCTTTTTTACCCAAATACAAGCATTTAAGCGTCGAAACCAATAAAGATTTGCCAAAACGGCGCGGACGCGACAAGAAATAGTAACTCCCTGTCGTTACTAATTGGTGAACGAGTTGCGTTTTATCTACATAAATGCAATTCTTGTCACGCAGTTGTTGTAGGCTTTGAATGCCGAGTGGTAGATTTTTCATCGTACAAAGATAAGGTAAAAGAGATAACAATCGTTAAAATAAAGCTATTTTGAAGGCTCAAACGGGCGTTTAAGGCATTTTATTTACGTAAAAATAAATAAAATTACTTAAATAAATCTCCCCGCATCTTCTTAATCGTGTTGCACAAAGCGGCGTCGAAGACTTTACTTGTCCGATTTTCGGCCAATGTTTTACCGTCTTCGTAGGCCGAACCGAACATGCCACGCCGCACTTCGGCAATCGCTTCACTCACTAATTCCAAATCGTCTTCGATTAATTGCTCAATAATTACTTGTTCGCGCTCAAATTTTAAGCGGATTGCGTTGGCCCGTGCGGCAGACTTATCGGCTTTAAACTGTTCTTCGGGCGTCAATTGCGGCACATTTGCTGCTTCATTTTTTGCTTTTTTAACGATTTTTGAGGCGTCATTTTGAGCCGCTTTTACTGTTTTTGCGCTTTCATAATGGTCTTTTAACGCACTGACGAAGAAACCCGCCGCCGATGTTTTCAATTTTCCGTTCGCAATGACCCCCTCAGTAATTTGGGCGGCTTGACGCATTTCTACTTCGGAATATGTCTCTTTTAGCTGTTTCAATTGCTTGGGTTTGACGCCATAACTAATGATTTTTGCGGTTAAATCGTTCGTTTCATCCTTCACCATATTTTCTTCCTTTTCAGATACCCCCTCAGTATCGGGCGGCTGCAACCGACTTACGGGCAACAACAGCACTTGTTGTTGGGCCGATTGTAACGACATTTGGGCCATCGCGTGCTTCGGTGTGTTGGAAAAAAGGTTGAAACGAATCGCTACAACCCGTCCGCTACCGCGTCCAGCCTCTTTAATTTCTTCGTAATTGAACGCCAAATACGCCCCGTCGGACAATCGGCGTTGTGCATCTTCCAAAACGCGGGCCTTAAAATTGGCATAATGTGGGTATTTTTGGGTTAAACCGAGCATTCCTTTGAGTTTTTCTAGGTCAATTTCGGGCCTTGCGTTGCCTCTGCCCATGTAACTTTTCAGAATATGATAGATGCGAATGCTCGTTGCAGAGTGCAAATGTTTGTAATCGCGGAGGTCAAGTTGGGTAAAATCCTTTCTCAATTCGAGCAAAAAAGGTATCAATTTGGGGTGAATATTCAAGTCAACGAACATATCTTCGGGCTTTCGAGTACGCGTGAGTTGGGCCACACCCGTCACGAGTGCCGTCGTCAAAGTCATTTCTTTGCCCCATTCATCGGGAAATTTTATGACGATTTCGCGCGTCCGAAGCCGATTAGCGGCCTCCACAAAATCCTCATATACGCGACCCGTTTTGGTCACTTCGAGCATCGTAATGAGGTCTTTTATATGCACCCGATAGTCTTGAAAATCTGTGTCTTCACTGTTTATGAGGGTACACATTTTTCCAAAAATAACCGTTTCCCAATAGCTCAACGGCTCTTTGTAACGGGCTTGAATGAAGTGATTGGCTTGCACAAAAACGTGTTCTGTGTCACCCAAAAATGTCGGTACAACTGGATTATTTTCCATATTCATTTACGGTGGTTTAACCTAGAAAGGCCGAAAAGTAAAAAACATAACAGCATTCTTGTTAGTGTTATGGAAATTATTTTTGATAAATTTATTTTTTAAATAAATTATAACAATAAATTAACGTAAATTGAGTATAAAAAATCACCCTTTTGGAGTGTGGTTTTTGTTATACTTAAATTTTTCTAACCGATTTTGAAGCATCAAAAAACATTGAGTAGCGGACTAAAATGTGTTTATTAAGTCTGTTTTAGCTTCACAAGACCTGTTTTTATGCGTATTCGCTTGTTTTAATCGTTGATTAAGTCGGTTTGTTTCCAATCATATACAATAATTTTCTAAGTATTACATGAAGTGTGGTTTTTGTTATACTTAATTTTGAGATGAATGCTTTGACGTGTATTTAAAAGCAAAAAAGCACTTAATGGGGTATATTTAGTCCGCTAAAATTGATTACAGTGTTTTAACGAACTCAGTAAATTACATTGGATTGTGTATGGTTTTAAGTATTACAAGGAGTGTGGTTTTTGTTATACTTATTTTTGAAGGGCAGGTGTGTACAAACATTTTGCCATGAATTTAACATAACAACGAGCGGCCTCATGT
>JAYSRS010000056.1:0-6514 GCA_043720935.1 Saprospiraceae bacterium | reverse complement strand
TTATGAGTTATAAATGATGAGTTATGAGTTTTACAATACGTTGATAATCAACAATTTGCAAAAAATAAAATTCCCGTTTATTTAAACGCACCTACTTAATTGATAATCAATTTATTAGTCATTAGAATTGTAAATTTAGAATCGTAAAAAAATAACCCCCCCCCTCAGTATCTCGCTCACTTGAAGCGATTAATCTGTTCTTTTTTGATAAAATTGGTTAATTCTTCCTCATTTGGTAGGTTAAGCAAGTATTTTGAAACAAAAATCTGTTGCGAAAGATTACCCGTTGCGTATTTGACAAGGCTCTCATTTTTTTGAGCGCAGAGAATAATCCCGACGGGCGGATTGTCGCCTTCGGTCATTTCGTTGTCCGTAAAATAATTGAGATACATCGTCATTTGCCCCGAATCAGCATGGTCAAACGCGCCGATTTTCAAGTCAATCAGCACATGACATTTTAAAATACGATGATAAAAAACAAGGTCAATTTTATAGTGTTTGTTGTCAAAAGTAAGGCGTTTTTGTCGGGCTTCAAAGCAAAAACCACGGCCTAATTCAATTAAAAATGTTTGCAAATCATTAATAATTGCCGTTTCCAAATCATCTTCACTGTATTCTGATTTTTCATCCAAACCCAAAAATTCTAAGATATAAGGGTCACGAATAATCTCATTAGGCATTAAAACCGCGCCTTGTTTGATTTTGGCAATAACCGCAGCTTTATCCGTCGAAAGCCCCGTTCGCTCATACAAAGAGGTATTGATTGCCCGTTCGAGGTCGCGGACAGCCCAATTGTTTTTGATGGTTTCGACTTCGTAAAAAATACGCTTCAAAGGCGTTTCCGCTTTGATTAACTCAATAAAATGCGAAAAACTAAGCCGCGAGAGGAGCAAATCAGCATCAGTAGGCTCAATGCTTTGTAGTTCCTCACTTTTTACCAATTGTGCAGACAGCGTCTGCACAATTGGTAAAGCCCAATTTTGATGCTCAAATTTTCTCGACAGTGTCGAGAAAATCTGTGGATACGCTTTGTAAAAAGCAACAAATAGATGTAAATTTCTTTTAGATAAGCCCTTTCTTCCACTTTTCTTCAAACGTTCAGCAATGATTGTGAACAAACGTTCGCCATAAACAGCGCGGTCTTGCCCCCGTTGTTCGTATTCATAAAGATAACACCCAATGACCCAATTCCGTAAGGTCAAAGAGATATTGACTTGTTTTACTGCTTCGCGTTGAAAGTAATCGGCAGTTTGGTTGATGCTTTCAATAAGTTGGTGTAGTTCCATGATGTTTCTCATTTTAAAAGTGATAAATGACTACATGAATTTCAGATTTCAAGGTGCAAATGCTTGATTGTCAATTAATTACGGCTTTAAAGTTGAAATATTCAGCAATTTCCGCTTTGGGATTTTCCAGTTGCAGCGTAGCTGCAAAATCTAGGTAACACTAGACTCAAAGCTCAATTTTTCATGCGGTGTAACCGCAAAACAGCCCGTTTCGCGGTTACACCGCGTAAAAAAAGCGGTGGGTAGTATGAATATTACCGAGATTTGGCAGCTACGCCGCCGTGAAAAAGCCAAAGCGGAAATTGCTGCTGATTGCTGCTGATTGCTTCGTGCCTCGCAATGACTTTTGAAATTTAAAATTTAACAAAAACACCCCCTCAGTATTCAACGACTGAAAGGGTGTTTTTTTTAAGTGATAAGTGGAAAGTGATAAACGATAAATGAGCCTACAACTTATCACTTTTCACTGCTCACTTTTCACTCAATTACGCGTTGCGATTGATGCAATTCAAGTCTTCAAACGCGCCTTTCAACCGCTCGACGAACGATTTTTCAGCCGCCCGAACCCATTTGCGTGGGTCGTAAGAATTCTTGTTTGGCTTATCGTCGCCTTCGGGATTGCCGATTTGGCCTTGCAAATAGTCGTGTTTCGCCGCTTCGTAAGTCCGAACACCGTCCCAATACGCCCATTGCATATCCGTATCAATGTTCATTTTAATCGCCCCGTATTCAATCGCTTCGCGGATTTCTTCGCGGCTTGACCCCGAACCACCGTGAAAAACGAAATTAATCGGCATATCAGACTCCAAATTATATTTCTCTTTGATATACTCTTGCGAATTTTTCAAAATAATCGGTTGCAATTTAACATTGCCTGGCTTATAAACGCCGTGAACATTGCCAAAAGCCGCCGCAATTGTAAAGTTAGGCGAAATTTCCAAGAGTTTTTCGTAAGAATAAGCGACCTCCGAAGGCTGCGTATATAAACGTGCAGAATCAACGTCGGTGTTGTCAACCCCGTCTTCTTCACCGCCCGTTACGCCCAACTCAATTTCAAGCGTCATGCCCATTTTGGCCATCCGCTCGAAGTATTCTGAACAAATTTCGATGTTTTCTTCCAACGGTTCTTCCGACAAATCGAGCATGTGCGACGAATACAACGGCATTCCGCGCAATTTGAAAAATTCTTCGCTTGCCGTCAAAAGGCCGTCAATCCAAGGCAACAATTTTTTCGCGCAATGGTCTGTGTGCAAAATCACGGGAACACCGTAGGCTTTTGCCATCACATGTACGTGCATCGCACCTGCAACGCAACCCATAATTGCCGCTTTTTGACCTTCATTGCCCATACCCAAACCTGCGTTGAACTGTCCGCCGCCGTTTGAAAACTGAATGATAACAGGCGAATTGACCGCTTTTGCTGTTTCTAACACCGCATTTATGGTGCTACTGCTCACAACATTTACCGCAGGAATTGCGAAATTGTTGGCGTTTGCGTAGTTGAAAAGGTCGGTCACTTCTTGACCGAACAATACGCCGCTTCTGAATCTTGTTGTCATAATTATTAAATTTCTATTGTTTGATAATCTCTTTTTCTAAGTTATGAGTTATAAGTTTACGCCTTCAATTTGAAAATACACCCCCTCAGTATTTTCACTGAAAATTTTAGGGTCGAGCGTTGATAAGTTATATTCGGGTCTAATTGCGGCGTAGCTGCAAAATCTCGGTAATACTACCCAACAGCCCAATTTTCTAAGCGGTGTAACCGCTAAACGCGCTGTTTTGCGGTTACACCGCATCTTTAAAGGCGGTATGAGTGTTGGTGTTACCAAGATTGTGCAGCTACGCTGCAGTCGGGATATAACTTATCAACGCTCGACTCAATAATTTTCAATCAATTACACATACTTATAACTTATAACTCGTCTTCTACGAATGTAATTCCTTGTTTTGCTAAATATTTCGGGACATTGACGGATAAGCCGTCCCATAAAATTACGTCTCGATTCCAATTATCGAAAATCCACTCTTTTCCCGCTTCGGCAATCAAAACGGATTGATTTTTTGTGAAAAACCAAACGACTTTTTTAACCCCAAATTCAAGCAATTTGCGCGTTTTTACTTGAAAAATTAAGTCGGCGGGCAGCAAATTCTCGGTTTCCACTTTCACATCTACCTCGACAACAAGCAAGGGCGGCACGTTTGCATAATGGTCGTCAACTTGGCTTGCGGGTAAGGTTTTTTTGTCAAAAACGCCCACATCGTAGGCAGATTTCGTCTTTTTCGACAAATTATTACCAATTTCGTTGGACATTACCCAATAAGGTTCATCCTCCAAATGATGCCACAATTTAGCGTTAACATAGTTAACGACGACCGATTGCAAGGTGCTACAAGCCATGATGTCTTCTGGTTTTTTTTGCCCATTCAAAACGTCGCGGTAGCCGCGATAAAACCAACGCTCCCCATCAATCACCTCGCGGACGAGGTAATCAGGAATAGCCGATTTACTAGAATGAGGCCGTGGTTTTGGTGAAAAACTAAGCTTTGCTGTCGCTGTCATTTGTCAAATTTTTGTTCAAAAGTAAGCAATTATTTTGAAAATACACCCCCTCAGTATTTTGTATCACGGACTTCAGTCCGTGAATGTCTAGGATTCACGGACTGAAGTCCGTGATACTATAAATTCAAAATCGCTGGATTCATCCCCATATTAGAAAAACCGCCATCGTGATACAAGTTTTGCATCGTTACGTAACGCGTAAAATCGCTGAAATGCGCCACGCAATAATCCGCACACGCCTCCGCAGGAGCATTGCCGAGGGGCGACATTTTGTCGGCATAATCATAGAATTCTTTGAAACCTTTGACGCCCGAACCTGCCGTTGTCCAAGTCGGCGACTGTGAAATTGTGTTGACGCGCACCTTTTTCAAAGTCCCAAAATGGTAGCCAAAACTCCGCGCAAACGATTCTAACATTGCTTTTGCTTCTGCCATTTCGCTGTAATCGGGAAACGTCCGTTGTGCGGCCATGTACGTGAGGCCGAGAATGCTGCCCCAATCGTTCATCGCATCGAGTTTATATAAAGTTTGCATCATCTTATGGAACGAGATAGCTGAAATATCCATCGTCGTTTTCATCCATTCATAGTTCAAATCAGTGTAATGTTTGTTTTTACGGACATTGACCGACATACCGATTGAATGCAAGACAAAATCAAGTTTTCCGCCCAAAATCTCTTGACTTTTAGTGAAAAGGTTGGTCAAATCTTCCAAACTTGTCGCATCTGCACCGATAACTTCGCAGTTTAGTTTTTCGCTTAACACTTTAATTTCGCCCATCCGCATCGCCACGGGGGCGTTTGTGATAACGATTGTTGCGCCTTCGGCAACGCATTTTTCAGCCACTTTCCAAGCAATTGACTGCTCATTCAATGCGCCAAAAACGACGCCGCGCTTACCCGCTAATAGATTATTGCCCATTCTTTTTATTTTTAAATTTGATAAATCAACTTGAAGGAGTGAAAAGTGATAAACGAAAAGTGATAAACGAAGGTCCGTTTTTCATTTTTCACTTTTCACTCCTTTTCGGCGCAAAGAACGCTAAAAATGGGATTTAGCGGTTTAAAACAAGGCATTTTTTTCTGAATTGCTTGATTTTTGGCGTTTATACTGAGGGGGGTGCTTTTGCGTGAAGACTACATAACTATAACTACAAAAGATTAATAACTGATGTGCCGCAGCCGCGCTGTCCCGCTAGGGACAACCTATTTATAACCGCCGATTTCAATCGGCGGGTGCGTGTTTCTCCATTTTCCTTTTGTCTCGGAGAGACTACATCATAAATGAAAGATGTTGTCTCTCCGAGACAAACGAAAACACGTAATTAGACTGTCCGCCGATTAAAATCGGCGGTTATAAATATATCGTCCCTACGGGACGGTACGTAAAATTAGCTAACAATTTTACCTTTTTTTGAATAAAATACTGAGGGGCGCAAAAATAAAATGCGTTTAATCTTGTAAAATTAAAACATCTAAAATATTGATTATCAAATAATTAAACGCTTTTCTATCATTTAGAAAACGGATAACACGCAAAAGCGGATAATTATTTTTTAGCGATAAATTCGCTAAAAAATAATTATCCGCTTATCTTTGTGCCAATAAAAAAGGCAAGCTAAAGCTGCCAATTAAAACCACATTATTATCAAACGTCGTCGAAAGGTTTATAACTTATTGCGCGCTGCAAAGCACGTTTTAAGCCTTTCGACGACCTAAAATACTTAACTTATGTTCACAGCCGCCGTCTCTAGCCCGACTTACGCAACGCCTTTGCATACGCAAATAACAGGAGCATTCCGAAAAGAATACGCCGAAATTTTGACGCCCGAAGCCCTCGCTTTCATCGAAGAACTGCACATTCGATTCAATCCGCGCCGCCTTGAATTGCTGCAAAAACGCCGCAACCGACAAGCTAAAATTGATGGTGGCGAACTGCCCGATTTCCTTCCCGATAGAGAAAATATCCGCAATTCGGATTGGACAATCGCGCCTTTGCCAATGGATTTGCAAGACCGCCGCGTGGAAATTACGGGCCCCGTTGAGCGAAAAATGGTCATAAATGCCTTGAATTCGGGTGCAAAATGCTTCATGGCCGATTTTGAAGACTCAAATACGCCGAGTTGGTCGAACAATATTGAAGGCCAAATCAACCTCCGTGATGCCGTCAATCGCACCATTTTTTTCCAAAATCCGAATGGAAAAACGTATAAATTGAACCCCTCAGTAGCCACACTTTTGGTACGGCCTCGTGGTTGGCATTTGGAAGAAAAACACGTGAAAATCAATGGCCAAAATATAAGCGGCGCGTTGATGGATTTTGGTTTATATTTTTTCCATAATTATAAACAATTGATTAACAACGGCTCTGCGCCTTATTTTTATTTGCCCAAAATTGAAAACCACTTAGAAGCGCGGTTGTGGAACGACGTTTTCGTTTTCGCACAACAGTACGTTAGCATCCCGATGGGAACGATAAAAGCGACGGTTTTGATTGAAACAATACTCGCTACTTTTGAACTCAACGAAATCCTGTATGAACTCAAAGACCATTCAGCTGGGCTTAATTGCGGACGCTGGGATTACATTTTTAGCTATATCAAAAAATTCTGTAAGTCTGGTACGGCGTTCATTTTGCCAGACCGCTCGGCAGTGACAATGACAAGC
>JAYSRS010000055.1:0-2339 GCA_043720935.1 Saprospiraceae bacterium | reverse complement strand
GGGCGTTTTCTCGACATGAGGCCGTCGAGTTTTTCACACGATGCGTGGGGCCGCGATGGTATTGAAAGGTTAAAAGCATGGGTAGAAAAACGTGGAATTGGCCAATTTTACGCGGGTTACATGGATAAACACCCAAATACGGGCTTCCGTAAAGGAATTAACATCCAACAAATTATTAACAATATCGCGTGGGGAATCGCCGTAAATCGGTCAAATGGCAAGTTTCGGCGAGGTAAAAAATGGTGGAACGCCTCCAAAACGGCGGGTGTCTATGACTTAATCAACAAAGTCGCCGCCTCGCTACCAAGACCGACACTTGACGCCATCCGACAACAATTTCCTAGACGCTAACACTAAAAAATTTCCTTCAAAACATGAGCGTAACAAGAGATAGTGTTGAGGTTTCCATAAAATTCCTCACCGACGAAACCAAAGAATTTGCGCGGACAATCGAAGAAACCAAAAAATTTCAAGACGAACTCCGCAAAGCCCAAAAAAACGGCGGCGATGTCAATGCCATTATTCAGAAAATAATTGATAGCGGCAAATCTCTCGCGGGGCTTGACTTGCGGAATGTGATGCCGTCGCAGCTCACACAACGAGCTGAACAATTAAGAAACGCATTGCGGTTTATTCCCGAAATGCACCCTGCAAGGGCGCAAATGGAACAAGAGTTAAGGGCGATTTCGGACAGAATGGCCGAAATGAACCTTCGTACACGTGGTGTTGCAAGTGCGATGCGACAGTTAAATACTGAGGGGTCGGGTTTTAGTACCATTTTTCAAAATGCCTTCTCGTATTTAATCGGTGGTGGTGTTTTGGAAATAATTGGTCGAATTATCGGCGGCTTAAAAAGCCTATTTTCTGCAAGTTTAGAGGCTTCTGGACAATTTGAAAATGCGAATATTTCTTTTGAAGTAATGTTAGGTTCAGCAGTAAAAGCAAAAAAGCTGATTGCTGAACTACAAAAGCTCGCTGCTTCCACTCCTTTTGAGACCGATGAATTGGTTGATTATGCCAAGCGACTTATGGCGATGGGCATAAGCGCGGAGAGCATTGTGCCAACCATGACGGCTTTGGGGAATATTGCCGCAGGTGTTGGAAAGGAAAAGTTACCGCAATTGGTGTTGGCGTTTGGGCAGGTTCAAACCAAGACTAAACTAGCAGGTGGCGAATTAAAACAGTTCACAGAAGCAGGCGTGCCGCTTGTTGCCGCATTAGCCGCACAATTCAATAAAACTGAAGCCGAAATCTTCAAAATGTCCGAAGCGGGTAAAATTGGCTTTAAAGACGTTGAAAAGGCTATATTTTCAATGTCTGAGGCTGGTGGAAAGTTTGAGAATTTAATGGCGCGTCAATCGTTGACATTAAGCGGGTTATGGTCAACTTTTAAAGACAATTTTACGCTAAATATTTTAATCCCAATTGGCGATGCAATTAGTTCTTTTTTGAAACCTTTGGTAACGGGTTTTAATGACTTTTTTGGTCAATTATCCGCATATTTCAAAGAAGGCAAAAAGCCCGTCGGCGACTATGCCGATGCCATAGAAATTGCAGGGCGTGTTTTAAGAATATTAGGAAACGTTTTTACCGTTGTTTGGGAAGTGGCAAAACCGCTTTTAGGCGTTTTGGTACAAATGGCAAAAGACGTGTTTTGGCTTGGAAACCGCGTCGGCGACCTTATCGGTTGGTTTGTCGGTTTGGCACAAGAGGCCAAAAAAATCCCGATAATCGGACAGGCTTTTAAGCCAATTCTCGACGCTATCGGCCTTTTGAGTGATTTGTTATCCAACGCATCAGCAACCTTCGCAGGGTTCAGAGCCGCCGCACAACAGGCAATCACGAACGTTCAAACGTACTTCAAAGCCCTCGTTATTGACGCCGAAATTGTCGGTTCTAAAATAGCATCGGCCTTGAGTTTTGACGCGCAAATCAAAGCCAATTCACAAAAGGAAATTGCGGCACTTGAAGCCAAGAAAGACGCGATGTTTAAGGCGGGTAAAACCGTCGAACAGGCTTATTTGGATGGACGCAATCAAGCGATTGCGGCGCGAAAACAAGCAGAAGTGGAAGCAGAAACCAAGCAAAAAGCCGCTGCCAAGGCGAAAGCTGAAGGCGACCAAAAAGCGGCTGAAAAGGCTGAAAAAGACCGTTTGAAAAGGTTAAAAGAGCAAAATGCCGTCAATATCGGCGAAGCGGAGATATATTGGGATATGGAGTTGCTGCTTCAGCAAGTGGCATTGTCTAAAAAAGAGATAACCAAAGCCGAATTTGCGGGACAAGAGCTGATTCTCGATACGCTGAAATACGAGAACCTTTTGGCTATCCAAACAGCATAT
>JAYSRS010000054.1:0-2342 GCA_043720935.1 Saprospiraceae bacterium | reverse complement strand
AGTCGGTGAAAATCATTCATTTTGATTTCTATAAATGTGCAAATCCTAACGGATTTGGGGCGTATTCGGGGTAAAATGCCTGTTCAAAAAATCTTCGGAGTTTTCAGAATATCTTACAATAATTAGACCCCTCAGTAAATTCCCGATTATTTAAGTTCATACTTCATACTTCATAATAATGTTTAAAAACGACCTTTTCAAAGACAAAGTCGCCCTCGTCACAGGCGGCGGCTCAGGCATCGGCCTTGAAATTGCCCGACAATTATTGGCTTGCGGCGCAACGGTTTACATTGCGGGACGCAAAAAAGAAAAACTCGAAAAAGCCATTTTAACGCTGCATGGCGGCGCAAAACTCCGCGCTTTTGCCCTCGATATTCGAGAAACGGAAAGCATCCGACGCCTTGCCGATATGATTGAAGCACAAAGTGGTCGGCTCGACATATTAGTCAATAATGCAGGGGGACAGTTCCCCGCACCCGCCGAAGATATTTCAGAAAATGGTTGGAAAGCCGTCGTCAACACAAACCTCAACGGCACGTGGTTTATGACCCAAGAAATGGCCAAACGCTTTTTTTTCAAGCAAAAACAGGGCAATATCGTCAATATTGTCTTAAATAATTACCGTGGAACACCTGGAATGAGTCATTCGGCGGCAGCACGGGCGGGTGTGATGAACTTGACAAAAACGCTCGCCGTAGAGTGGGCCAATCGAGGAATTGTCTTGAATTGCGTTGCGCCAGGCATTATTCAATCGTCAGGTTTGGAGAATTATCCGCCTGAATTAGTGGCAGGTGTGGCGGCTAAAATTCCGATGAAACGCCTTGGAACGTGCGCCGAAGTGGCCGAAATGACCTTATTTTTGGCCGCATCTACGTATATTACAGGCGAAACGATGTACGTTGATGGTGGGAATCGGCTTTGGGGCGATGTTTGGCAAATTGAATAAAAACGTAAAATGACCTTCAGGTCGTTGAAAATAGGTAATTTCGTTTTTTAATTACAAACCGCTACCTGAAGGTTGCGTTACTTTCACATTAAATATGTTTTATAACACCTTATTTTCAGAATTTACACCCGCCACAAAATCAGAATGGTTGGCCAAAATAGACCGCGATTTGAAAGGCCGTTCGGTTGAAGAACTAAATTGGCAATTGTCAAACTTCGACGGCAGCCCCCTCAGTATTTCGCCCTTCGCACACGCCGAAGACTTGCCGATTGCACCCGAACCTCTCGTGGGTAAACGCATGAGCAATGCATGGGATATTGGCGAAAATATAGCCGTTGGCAATGATATGAAAGCAGCAAACGCATCAGCTTTAACAGGTTTAATGGGCGGTGTTAATGCACTATGCTTTGTTTTTGACAATGATTTCCCTTCGGAAACGGCCTTAAACACCTTTTTAACAAACGTAGAACTTGATTATATTTCTATTTTTTTTAAAGAGAAAACAGAAAATCGCTCACCGCTTGCGTTCCTAAAAACATTGACAAACAAGGTAGAAAAAGACGGCAAAAACGCGTTTTTACTGAGGGGGGGTATTTTTTATGACCCGTTTGCCGATGGTCGTTTTGATGTCGTTTCGGCAACGGAAACTGTGCGTTTTGCAGCAGAAAATTACCCTGATTTTTCGGTTCTATCGGTCAATGCCGAACGTTTTTTTACGGATTCAGAACACGTCGTAGAGGAATTATTGCAAGCATTAACGGCAGGAGAAATGTATCTTAACAAATTGACTAACAAGGATTTAGATACAAAAATGATTAATACTACCATGAATTTTCGTTTTCAAATTGGCGTCAGTTATTTTGTTGAAATCGCTAAATTTCGGGCGTTTAAAATCCTTTGGGGTAATGTCCTTTTAGCTTACAATTGTGAACCGACGCCGCCCGTTATTTTTGCTTCCACGACCGATAAGACCTTTGTCGCAGACGCACATACGAACAAAATTCGCTCAACCACGCAAGCCATGTCGGCAATCATCGGCGGCGCAACTATGCTTACTTTGCAGCCTACGGAAGACAGTGATTTTGGCCGCCGCATTGCGCGCAACGTGCAGCATTTGATGACAATGGAAAGTTATTTGGATAAAGTCGTTGACCCGTCGGCGGGCAGTTATTATATTGAGACGTTGACGAATAAAATCGCCGAAGCTGTTTGGGAGAGATTTCAAAAGTGAAAAGTGAAAAGTGAAAAGTGAAAAGTGAAAAGTGAAAAGTGAAAAGTGAAAAGTGAAAAGTGAAAAGTGAAAAGGGAAAAGTGAAAAGTGAAAAGTGAAAAGTGAAAAGTGAAAAGTGAAAAGTGAAAAGTGAAAAGTGAAAAGTGAAAAGTGAAAAGTGAAAAG
>JAYSRS010000053.1:0-2342 GCA_043720935.1 Saprospiraceae bacterium | reverse complement strand
TAACGGATTCGGGATTCTGCTCGTTCGTTTTTTCCTATAAACGTGTAAATCCTACGGATTTATGAGAACATAAAACTTGTGGGTAATGGACAGGGTTTAAAACCTCGACGACGTTAAAATAAAAAAACGGAATTATCGGCTTTATGTCGCAAAGGCTTTTAGTAGCATATTGACGGGGTGACTTCAAGTCACCCCGTCAATATAACCGCCAAATACGCCATAAATTGACTTGTTTTTGTCCTCAAATTACAATTGCGACATAAAGCCGATAATTCCGTAAAAAAATTAAAACGAAAAATTATGACTTATTTACAAGCGATTATTATTGCGATTGTTGAAGGATTGACCGAATTTTTGCCCGTTAGCTCCACGGGACACATGGTCATTGTGTCCTCTTTGATGGGCATTCAGAGCGATGAATTTACCAAACTTTTTGAAGTGGTGATTCAATTTGGGGCTATTTTATCCGTCGTTTTGTTGTATTGGAAACGTTTTTTGCAGAGTTTTGACTTCTATTTGAAACTTTTGGCGGGTTTTATGCCAGCCGCCCTTTTCGGCGTCTTGTTGTATAAACACATCAAAGAACTCTTAGAAAGCCCGACTTTTATTGCGATTATGCTCGTCGTAGGTGGCGTCATTTTACTGTTTGTTGACG
Organism: Saprospiraceae bacterium; assembly: GCA_043720935.1. GTDB lineage: Bacteria > Bacteroidota > Bacteroidia > Chitinophagales > Saprospiraceae > JAAFJT01. Next base: position 1,687 of record JAYSRS010000053.1, on the reverse strand, counting down.
ATTGGTTTGCCAAAAATGAAACAGAAACCGTGGAAGCGGAGCAAGAAATAACGTACAAAAAAGCGGCTTTAATCGGCTGTTTTCAAGTTTTGGCGATGGCTTTGCCAGGTTTAAGCCGTTCTGCGGCAACGATTGTTGGTGGATTGACGCAAAAACTCACGCGTCAAAAAGCGGCTGAATTTTCGTTTTTTTTGGCGGTGCCAACAATGGCCGCCGCAACTTTGAAAGACGGTTATGAGTTCTACAAAGGCGTTGCCCACAACGAAATACCCCCCCTCAGTACCGAGCAGATTTTAATCCTTATTTTGGGTAATATTGTCGCTTTTATCGTTGCTTTCCTAGCGATTCGGTCATTTATTGGTTTTTTAACCGAACGCGGTTTTAAGGTTTTTGGCTACTACCGCATCATCGTCGGCTTGCTGATTCTGGCGTTGCAAGCGGCGGGTGTGTCGTTGTTTATTCATTGAGTTTTATTCATTGAGTTTTATTCATAGATTTCATTGATTAACACGTTAAAATAAGCGTTTGGATTTTCTCCACGGATTACACGGATTAACACGGATTTTAATCTGAAAAGACTAAGATTTAAACCATAACTTGGCGCAGGTTTCAAACCTGCGCCAAGTTTTTTTTATCTAAAATCAGTGTTAATCCGTGTAATCCGTGGAGAAAATTCTCATTTTGCCAACACCACATCACCCATTTTTTCCACAATTTCCCCACCTTTCATTTGCACTTTAACGATACAAACAAACACATCATTGGGCAATTCTTGGTTGTTCAATCGGCCATTCCACCCACTTGTCGGGTCGTTGAGACGGACAGTCGGGTCATTGAAAACGAGGCCGCCCCACCGATTATAGATTTGAAAGGTGATGATTTTTTCTACTTCTTCGGTGTTGCCAAATAGGCTCAAAAAATCGTTTTGGCCGTCGCCATTTGGTGAAAAAGCGGTCGGAATGAAGACCGTACAGTTTGATTTGACCGCCGCATCCGCCGTTGCCCGACAGCCTTTACTGTCTTCGACAACGACTTTATATTTTCCTTTTTTATTATTTCTAAATATATTTTCGTTCTGAAAAACGCTGCTGTCCACGCGGTATTTGAGCGTCCCGACGAGGCTTTTTGCTTTGATGATAATCGAGGCCGTCGCTTGTCCGCAATCGGCAATGGATGTGAGAATATCCTCAATTATCGGCAATTTAGGGTCGGGCATACCCACGTTTTGCTTGGTGATGCAACCAAATGTGTCGCGTACCGAAACGATGTAAATGCCGCTTTTTAAGTTCAAAAACGTGTCCTTTTTACCGAAAATGCCCGAATCTAAGCTAAAACTCAAAGGCAAAACGTCAGATATAGCTGTGATTTTTAGCACGCCGTCGCCGCCTTTGCAACTTGGTGGCGTAACATCAACGGCTGTGATATTGGGCGCATCAAATTTTTTAATTACAAACGGGCGGCTACCGGTGCAGCCGTTCGAGTCGCGGACAATCAAGCGATAATTGCCACTTTTCAAGCTGTCAAACGTGTTTAATGCTTGAAAACGGCTGCTGTCAATGCTAAAACTAAGCGGTAAAGTGCCACCGAGAAGGATAATATTGGTCAATTTACCGTTGTCCTTGCCGCATACTGAGGGGGTCTCTTTCAAGCCGTTGATAATCGGCGGGGCTTTGTCGAGTACGGCGAC
>JAYSRS010000052.1:0-6550 GCA_043720935.1 Saprospiraceae bacterium | reverse complement strand
AGCTTGTCTTTTGAAAGAAAATCGTAGATTTTCTTTCAAAAGACAAGCTGCCTCCTTAAAAAACCCTTTAAAGGGCGTCGTTCGCGCAACTCAAAACTCAAAACCCTTTGTCATTCAGAAGGAACAAAATTTGGAAAATACTGAGGGGCCTTCCGAAAGAATTTTATATTTATTTTTATAAAAAAATCAAAATTTTTGTTGCTCTATTTTTGAGTGGACAAATTTAAGACTAATATCTGCCTTGAATTGTCCTTTTTTTACGTAAATTTGCCTTCTATTTACTATTTTAAATTTCCGAAAACGTTTTACCTTTTCGGAAATCACTTTAAACAAGGGATTTTTTATGGAAGAAGATATTTTGATAACGAAAGACGAGTTGGAATACCTCCGTTCAAGGTTGTTGGCACAGTATGACAAAACGGATAAGGAAAAAAATGATGGATTGGAATTAAATACGCATAAAAAAAACTACATACTACTGGCCAAAAAACTGACTGATTTGATTCAAGACCAAAGAAAGTACGGCGCGACCTATACCTATAAAAGCATAGGCACGTCTCAATTGATTGCTTTTATTTACGATACAAACCAAGGTAAACCCAAAGATTTTTTAGTCGAAGCGTGTTACCAATACATTTATGGCGAAAAACGGAAGTATTTTTTTCAAAGTCGGGAAGGAAAGGACTTATTAGAATCATGGAAAAATACACTTATCGAAGGGGTTTCCATTACTGAAACCATTAAAAATAAGGCCATTGAAGCAGAAAATGCTTTTGTTCAGCCTGAAATAATCAAGACAGAAACGGCAGAAGTCGTAGCTGTTAAGCCGTTTTGGTTGCGGTATATCAAAGCAATAGCGTTGATGTCATTGGCTATTTTAGGGCTTTCGCTGTATATGACCTATAAATTTTACAACAAATATCAATTGGAACACCTTTGGGCGATGCCGACTATTGAAGAAGAAATAGTTTTGAAAAACCGTATGACTTTTATAAACGACGCGGCCTTTCAAAACATCGTTTTAGATTGTATTCATTCAATTGAAACGCAATATGAGAATTTGTTGAAAGGGCAGATAAAAACCAACATTTCTAACGAGTTGATTTACTATCAAAATGAAAAAAACAGCGAAGAATTGTCCTTAATGAGTTATCATTTTTACACGGGTTTTGCGAGTTGGTGGAGTCCTTATCCGCTTACACAAGGCATTCAAGATACTGTACACTCATTGTTTGATAATTTGGTGGACTCTTCCTTTATAAAACCTAAAAATAGCAACGCTGACAATCCGAAAGACCCTTTTTATGTGAAGAAATTTTTGAAAGTCAATCAAGATGAATTTTTACCCGTTTCGATATTTACACTCTTTAAAAACCCCTCAACGGAGCTAATTATCCGTTATCCACCCTTCAAAGAAGATAAAAATCACCTCGACCAATACGTTTTGAAAACCCGACAATGGTTTAATGACGCCTACGGAATGGAGAAATATACAACCGACAGAAACAGTAAAATTCAATGGTCATGGAAAAATAGTAAAGGACAAACGATTCCTGTCGGCTTGAGTAAGCCTTTTTTATCGGTCAGAACAGGCACACCTTTGCACCGCGTTTTGTGGTTCAAAGTGCCGTCTAAAAGCAATGATTCTATCCTTTTTTGTGTGAATATGATTTTAAATAATAAATAATAAATATGCCACCCATTCAAGAGTTTTTAGTCTTCGCCTTCGCCGCCTTAACTTTGGCAATCAGCCCCGGCCCGAACATGGTTTACCTCATTTCACGCACCATTTCGCAAGGCAAACGGGCGGGTTTTATCTCACTTTTGGGCGTTATTTGCGGCTTTTTGATGCACATTGCCTTGGTGTCGTTCGGTTTGACGGCTTTATTGTTGGCCGTGCCAATGGCCTATTCCATTTTGAAATGGACGGGCGTCGCGTACCTTCTTTATTTGGCTTGGCAAGCCGTGAAACCGTCGGCAAAATCGGTTTTTGAAACGTCAATGCTGCCCGAAGATTCGGACGGAAAACTGTTTTCCATCGGTTTTTTAACCAATGCGTTGAATCCTAAAATGGCCGTTTTTTACCTCTCGTTGTTCCCACAATTCATTCATCCCGAATATGGGTCAACGCTTACGCAAAGCCTAACGTTGGGCTTTGTTCAAATCATTATTAGCTTTTCCGTTAATGCAATGGTGATTTCGACGGCAGGATTGGCTTCGACTTTTTTTAGAGAAAAACCGCAATTCATCCGCGTCCAAAAATGGTTTATGGGCGGCATTTTGACGGCTTTGGCGGTAAGGATGGCGTTGACAGAAAGGAAATAAGAAAAAAATGCGTCAATTTATCAAAAATACTGAGGGAGTACCCAAAGTAAAATCGCCCATTAGTCAAGCCGTTGTGGTTGGCAAACACTGCTACATTAGTGGACAATTAGCAACTGATTTTGAAGGAAATTATGTCGAAAGCGACGTTTTAAATGAAGCAAAATTGGCTTTTAGCAATACATTTGCTATCGCAAAAGCGGCGGGATTTGCCGTTTCTGACATCGTTTTCATTGATTTAGCGTTTATCAATTTAGGCGATATTCACGACATAAATGTGTTGTACGACAGCCTTTTTCCTGAAAATAGAAAACCCGCAAGGACGGTTTATCAAGCGGCGGCTTTGCCTTATGGTGGAAAAATCAAGGTGACGGCGGTGGCGATAAAAGATTGATTTTAAGCACCCCCCAGTATTTTGCTTGTTTTTTATTCAAAAATCATTAATTTTGTTAAAAATTTTAAAAAATGGAAAGAATAACTATTAATCCGAATGTCTGTAAAGGCAAACCTTCAATTCGTAATATGCGTTTTACGGTTAGCCAAATGCTTGAATTGTTAGCGAGTGGTATGTCCCATGAGGAGATATTATCAGATTATCCGTTTATCGAACAGGCTGATATTTCGGCTTGCTTGATGTATGCTTCATCGATAAGCAACACTAAAAATATTTACCCTTTACCTAATGCCGCTTGATATGTTGAGATTCATCGTTGATACGCAATTACCGCCTAAATTGGCGAAATTTCTCCGAGACAAGGGCTTTCCTGCTGTCCACACGACTTATTTTTCTAGTGGACATTTGCTTGAGGATAGCGAGATTATAGAAATAGCTATCCGAGACAACCGTGTAATCATTACAAAAGATAGTGATTTTCTTGACAATTTTCTGCTCAACGGTATTCCTCCCAAAGTGTTAATGCTTCAATTTGGGAATGTCAGCAATGCTGAACTTCTAGCTTTATTCGAGCGTGAAATAGCACAAATAGTACAAATATTCTCCGAAAATGGAGATTTTATTACGTTCAATAGAACGCATATTTCGGTTTATTGACCCCTCAGTATTTAACGCCTAAATTATTGAAAATCAATTATTTAACGCAATTTCACCTTTCAATGCACTTACGGCAACCGTCTCTGGCGAAGCCAAATAAATCTCCGCATTTGGATTGCCCATTCGTCCTTTAAAATTCCGATTTGCTGCCGAAATAACGACCTCACCGTCCGCAGGAACGCCCTCGTGCGAGCCTACGCATGGGCCGCAACCTGCATTGATGAGCGTTGCCCCCGCCGAAATCAAGGTAAATGCCGTTCCGTCGGCAATTGCATCAAGCAACACCTGTTTTGACGCTGGCGCAATAATCATTCTAACGTGCGATGCGATGTGTTTGTCCTTCAAAATCGCCGCCGCAATCTGCAAATCTTCCAACCGCCCATTGACGCACGTCCCAATAAACGCGTAATCAATCCTTTTTCCCAAATGCGCCGCTACTTCGGCAATATTATCGGGCGAATTTGGCACGGCCAAAAGCGGTTTTAAATTGGACACATCAAACTCAAAAGTCGCTGAATATTCGGCATCTGCATCGGGGTAAGTCGGCTCGAAAAGGTAAGGCAACGTTAAGCCTTTCGGATGAACAAAGCCCGTTTTTCCACCAATTTCGGCAATCATATTGCATAGCACCATTCGACTAGATAAAGTAAAATTCTCAAACGTATCTCCTTCAAATTCAACAGATTGATACGTTGCACCCGAAATTGTGAGTTGACCAACGATGAACAAAATCAAGTCTTTGGCACTCACACCTTTGGCCAATTTGCCATGACAAATCACCTGCAAAGACTTCGGCACTTTCAACCAAATTTTGCCCGTCAACATAACAGCTGCCAAGTCCGTTGAGCCAATGCCACACGCCAAAGCATTCAACGCCCCGTAAATCGGCGTGTGCGAATCCGCGCCCATAAACACATCATTTGGCCTCACCAACTGCTTGTCCACCATCACTTGATGGCAAATGCCTTCGCCAATTTCATACAACCAAATCCCTTGTTCCAAAGCAAAATCGCGCATCATTTTATGCAAATTTGCAATCCGTTCGTTCGGTGCGGGGGCAGCGTGGTCAATCACCAAATGGCATTTTTTATTGTCAAAAACCTGCGTGCCGCCCATTTCGCGGAAGGCTTTTATGGCCATCGGTGCGGTTGTATCGGTCGCCATCAAGCCGTCAACGGGCGTGATAACGAGTTCTCCTGCATACACACGTGTGCCGACGTGTTGCGATAATATTTTTTCAGCTATGGTTTGTCCTTTCATTATTAGTTTCCTATTAATTTCATCTCCAATTTCTTCACAACATTGTATTTCGGCGCGGTCAATTTCTCAATAATTTGCCATGAAACGCCGTCTGGCCCCTTGAAAACAAAGCTGTTTTCGCCAAATTCATTTTTTTGAATCTCACGCGGTTTGATGCCCAATTTCATCAAATTGTCATAGACCATTTTGAGTTTTGGCGTATAAAACGAATGCAGCGTAATGCCTAATTCACCAATCCGTTGATGCTCCGTGCGGTCGGGTTTTGGTTGTTGCGGGATAAAAAACTTCAATTTTCCGCAAATATCGTTCGGCGATACGAAGCCTTGATAGATGTGCGATGTGCCGTCGGGCATGACAAAAACTTGCTTCGGCCCTTTGAGCCAATCGCCGTCAATTTCGGGTTCTTTTTCGGGTTTCATGCCCAAACCTTCGCTCAAATAGCGCAAACAGTCCATGTTTTCGGCTTTTATCGTAAAATCATGGTGCGTAAATTCACTCGTTTTCAAAGGCGCATTCTGATTTATGACGCCATAACCAGGAATGTCGTAGCCATACCGTTGAAAGAAAACGTGCGTAAAAAAATCGCCATAAACGGCAGATTCTCGCACATAAACAGGGCGTTTGAAGAACGTGTTTTTATCTTTTCCATCTAAGCCGAAAAGGTCGTCGGCAATCGGTTCGGTGGGCAACCAACGTTCTTTTCCATTGATTCTCGCCGCTTTATAAATGTCGTTTAAGCGAAATATATCACTCGTCAGCATCACAGCCATACGTGAACCGAGCGTTTCGGGAACAGTATAACCGACACCGTCGCCAAGGGGTTTTTCCCAAACAAAAATCCGTAGCAAACCATGAGCATCCACTTCGCCATTTTGGAGACGGTAAGATTTTAACTTGGATTTGACGCCGTAGATTTTCAACGCGTCATTTTCGCTCGTTTCGGCACTGTCAATGACCCGAAAGCCGTATTCGCCGAAATATTTGAGTGTATAATTGATGTCTTTGACGCCGACCATGACTTCGTAAAGGCCACTGATGCCTGTTTCGGGCAAGGCATTTTGAGCGTTGGAAAGGGTGGAAAAAGAGAGGAGTAGAACGAAAAAGGGTAGCCCGTTTTTCATACTTTTAAAATTAGGATTTTTATTTTCTATCATAAATTATCGGCGTCTCGTAAGGCGTCAATCGTTTGCCATTTTTTTCTAATAGTTCCATGACTTCCAAACGATTTTTCGTTAAGGTTTCAATCAACGTAAATGTTAAGCCGTTGCCTAAATTAGTTGGATGATTGACCGTAAATGTACCGTCGGCGAGTGTGTAAATCGCAGGTTTAAAGGATTTTGAGACGCTAATTGTCTTGAAATCCAAGGAAAAATTGGGATTATCGCTCCGAATATCTACTTTTTGAATATCCGTTGGCATCGAATAAGACGACAATCTGATTTGGGTATCTGACACGGGCTCGATGAAAAACAAATACGGTTTTACTTCCATCGGCTTGTCTGCGTAGGTGTAATAGCTTTCTTCTAAAATGAAGTAACCGCTCAAATCCAATGGTAGATTCTTGATTTTGGCATTCGCCAAAGCCGTTACGTGCTTAGCCTGTGGATACACTTGTTTGCCCGTTTTACGTTCCATCTGAATTTGATTCTCATTATCAAATGTACCGCATAAAACGTCTTTAAAATAAGTGAAAGCCGTCATTTTAGGAAGGTTTTTGGTGGTATTGCAAGCCATTGCAACGAAAAGAAATAAGGTGTAAATCAAACTATTCTTCATCGAAATAGGGTTTAAAACGTGAATTTAGGGTGAAAATACTGAGGGGTGTTAAATTATAAAATTTAGACAAAACGTCGTCGAGGTTTCAAACCTCGACGACGTTGAAATTAAACCCACACAATAAAAATTCTTTTTCCATTA
>JAYSRS010000051.1:0-6555 GCA_043720935.1 Saprospiraceae bacterium | reverse complement strand
ATAAGTTCGTGGCTAAAGCCGTGAAAGTCGTTGTTAAGCTCATCCCCAACTTAAAAGTTGGGGTTAGTCATACTTGTCAACAATAATCCGAAAACCACTTTCACTTAAGTATAATCCTTAAAATATATAAAACGTATTACTCAGTATAAAAATCAAAATAGAGTGATTAGTCAGTCAATTTTAATGTTCAATTTATCATTTATCATTAATAACTCATCATTAGCTTATAAATGTACGACCGAATCCGCGCAAACATCAATCGGCGCATCACTTTGACGGATGCCGAATTTGAGCATTTTACGACTTTTTTGCAGCCTAAAACGATTAAGAAAAAAGAGTTTTTGCAGAAAGAAGGGGAAATATCAAGACATTTGGCCTTTGTCAATGAAGGCTGTTTGAGGACTTACTCGGTGGATAAAACGGGTGAAGAACACGTCTTGCAATTTAGTTTAGAAGATTGGTGGGTCGGTGACATTTACAGTTCGCTGACGCAAAAGCCTTCCCGCTATTTCATTGAGGCATTAGAAGAAAGCTATGTGTATTTGATTGACAATCAAGATATTGAGCGTATGTATGCCGAAATTCCAAAATTTGAACGCTTTTTTCGCATCATGGCGCAAAACCGTTTTATTGCCCTTGAAGAACGTATTAATTGTGATTTGGTAGCCTCCGCCGAAGAACGTTATTTGGCTTTATTGAACCGCTATCCGACGTTGCCTCAGCGCGTTCCGCAACAATACATCGCGTCATTTTTAGGCATTCAGCCGCCGTCGTTGAGTCGCATTAGAAAGCATTTGGCAGAAAAAAATCGAAGGAAATAGTTGTCCACGGATTTTTGTCATTTAGAAGGAATCTTTATTTTTTGAGTTATGTATTACGATATACAAAATAGAGATTCCTACTGAATGACAAAACACGGTACAGCAGAACTAGACAATAAAATTATTTGAAGAACAACAAAGGTGTATTGCCCAAACCCAATTGCCAAATAAGCGTTGTGGCCGTCAGAATGAAGTATAAATACCAACGGACGAAACGTTTAACCTTCTTGCGATTGGGTTTGAAACCAACCGTTTCTAAGATGAAAGCATAAAAAGTACTGTCTTCGTCAGCGTCCGACAAGTCATGTTCCCGATTGATAACGCATCGGCCCAAAAATGCGAATTGCAATAAAACGATGATATAAACCGCAATTGGCAGATACCAAGTAAACAAAAAAGGCGCGAACCACGACAAAACCGTGATGAATAAGTGAAACCAAAAAACCAAGCCGTAGTTGGTTGAAATTTTTGCTTGCTGCATTATTAAAAAAGATGCTGTTAGAAGTAGATGAATAAAGTGAATGCGAACTATCGGCGGTGAAGGTATAAATAAAACAAAAACCAACAAATCTAAAAAAAATACCCCCCCTCAGTATATTCGCCCAAAAATTGCTTTTCGATGAAAATTTCCATAAAAAAACGCTTCAACATAGTTCTTGCGGCTCTATTTTTCTCTCAAATAACGGTCGCCCAACACCAAAATATCGTTATTGACAACTCGGGCAGTGCCGACGAACCGAGTATTTGCCTCAACCCTAAAAATACAAACCTTATGGTGGCAGGTTCAAATATTGACAATATCTACTATTCTTCGGACGCAGGTAGAACGTGGACGCGTAAAAGACAACAATCATCTTACGGTGTTTGGGGCGACCCTGTTATCGTCTGCGACACGGCGGGGGCGTTCTATCATTTTCATTTATCGAACCCGCCTTCGGGCAGTTGGATTGACAGAATTGTCAGTCAAAAATCAACGGATGGCGGCAGAACGTGGACGGATGGCGCGTTTATGGGCAAAAATGGGGCAAAACACCAAGACAAACAGTGGATTTCCATTGACCGCCGCACAAATGCCCTCTACTCTACGTGGACGCAGTTTGATAAATATGAAAGTCAATTGCCGCAAGACAGCAGCCATATTTTATTCTCAAAATCAACCGATGGCGGGGCAACTTGGACGGCGGCAAAACGCATCAATGCCCAAGGCGGCGATTGTTTGGACGACGACAACACGGTCGAAGGGGCTGTTCCGTGCGTGGGCGTGAACGGCGAAGTTTATGTGGCTTGGGCGGGGCCAACAGGCTTGGTTTTCAACCGTTCGCTCGACGGTGGCACAACTTGGTTGCCGCGAGAACGCAAAGTTGCGGACATTGGCGGCGGCTGGACGTATAATATTTCGGGCATATACCGCGCTAACGGGCTGCCTTTTACAGCTTGCGATACGGGCCAAAGTCCACATCGTGGAACAATTTACGTTAATTGGTCTGACCAAAAAAATGGGGCGGCAAATACCGATATTTGGCTCACAAAATCCACAGACGGCGGTGTCACTTGGTCAAATCAAAAACGGGTGAATGACGATAATTCAGGTCGGCAGCAGTTTTTTACGTCCATGACGGTTGACCAAAAAACGGGGTATCTGTGGTTTATTTTCTACGATAGACGTCATTATTCGGGCGACTCGACCGATGTTTTTATGGCTTTGAGCCGAGATGGCGGTGAGACATTTCAGAATTTCAAAGTGAGTGAACAGGGTTTTTCACCACGTTCGACGACGTTTTTTGGCGATTATACGCACGTAACAGCCCATAACAACGTTGTTCGACCCATTTGGACGGCGATGGACGCCCGTGGAACGAAAACAATTTACACGGCTTTGGTGAATGTCGGCCTTTTGACGTCAAATACTGAGGGGGGTATTGGTTCAAAAAACATTGCTGCCGTGAGTGCTTCTCCAAATCCGACGGCGGGTGATTTGACGCTTAATTTTGAAACCATCGGCGCGCAAAAATTGAGTTTACGCATCTACGACACAATGGGAAAATTGGTGTCAACGGTTTTTGAAAAAAAGAAGTTTGACAACGGGTCCAATAAAGAAACCATCAAATTGTCGGACGTGGCGGCGGGTACATATATATACGTGTTGCAAAATCGGCGGGGCAAAACAGTGGCGTCGGGAAAATTTGTTTTGACGAACTAACGTTTCAAAATCAAGATATTACTCACTTTTCGCTCGCCTTCGTGGTCAAATTTTTTGTTGTCGCACGGCATATTGACGACGCCCTTGTCGGCCAAATACAAAGTGGTTGAGCCGCCGCCGTCTAAGTTTACGGCGGTTTTGCAGCCCAATTCAAGCATTAACGTCGTTAATTCATGCAAATTCAAGCCTTGTGCTTCGGCAGTTCGACCATCGGCGGTCAATAAAATGAGGGTGTTTTTATTGGTCAAACAGGCACAACTTCTCGGGTGTCGGTTGTCGTTGAAAGCCGATTTACTGAGGGGGTGTCGTTTTCCATCGAAAACCAAAAGCGGCCCCGTAACCATCACATTCGGCGCGTTAATGCGGGTTTCCCAACGAAAATCAACGGAATCACGCGCTTTTTCTATCCAAATTTTATTATTTTTAATCACCAAAGCGGACATTTGATGTTCGGCGAGGCGTTTGCCGTTGTGTATCGTTGTGTCTAAAATTTGATTGTCAATGCGAATAAAATCGACCGCACCGCCTTTCTTTGTATCAAAAAAAGAGCCGTTGATACCCACTAATGCCTTGTTTTGTTGTGCCAAAACGGACGTTAATTCAAGGCTGTCCCCATCCGAAACGAAGGCCACAACGGAACGCCGACGGTCGCTGCGGCTTGCGCGATTTGATTTAATGATGTGGATATTCTGATTGGCCTTAAACAATTCTTTGTTTGTGAATTGATAATGCTGTCCCATCAAGCCGTTGCCCAAATCGGTGGTTTCCCACTTTTTTGAAAGAAAATCAAGGGTGTCAGATTTTTGGCAGAAAGCCCTGTTTGGCAGTAAAATGAGAGCTAAAATGCTGATAATGAGATTTTTTTTCATTGTTTTTACTTTTTTTAAGAATACTTTTATCTTCAATTTTTCACGGCGGCGTAGCTGCCAAATCTTGGTAATACTTACACTTCTCACCATTTTTTGACGCGGTGTAACCGCGAAACAAGTGATTTTGCCGTTACACCGCGTTAAAAAATGGGCTTGTGTGCGGATATGTTACCGAGATTTTGCAGCTACGCCGCAATAGGAAATTCCAAAGCGGAAGTTGTTAATTTTAGAGCGTTTTCAATAAGTTTCTAATATTCGCTAGTATTTTAATCTTTCAAACGCAAAAGCCTTGTTGAATAGTTGTTTCAACAAGGCTTTTGCGTTAAAAAAGGGTCAAAATACTGAGGGGTGTTAATTTCAAATTTCAACTTTCAAATTCGAGATTTTAGGTTTTGTGGCTCAAATCCGACATCCCAAATCCGAAAGCGACTAAACATTACCCCTCAGTATTTCTCTTGAAATGACGAGTTTTTGAATCTCGCTTGTCCCTTCTCCGATTGTGCAAAGTTTAGAATCGCGGTAGAATTTTTCGACAGGAAAATCCTTTGTGTAGCCGTAACCGCCAAAAATTTGAACGGCCTCGTTTGACGCCCAAACGGCCACTTCTGAGGCGTAATATTTGGCCATTGCGGCCTGTTTTGTCAATTTTTGACCTGCATTTTTCATATCGGCAGCTTGTCTTGTCAACAATTCTGCTGCTTCGATGCGGGTGGCCATATCGGCTAATTTAAAGGCGATTGCTTGAAAATTAGAGATAGGTTGGCCAAATTGATGGCGTTCTTGCGAATATTTGACGGCTGCCAAATACGCCCCTTTCGCAATGCCGAGCGATAAAGCGGCGATAGAAATGCGTCCTCCATCCAATATTTTCATGGCTTGTTGAAAACCTTCGCCGATGTTGCCGAGCATTTGACTTTTGTGAATGCGGCAATCGGTGAAAATCATTTCGGCGGTTTCGCTGGCACGCATCCCCAATTTATTTTCTTTTTTGCCGCCTTCAAAACCCTTCGTTCCGCGTTCGACGACGAACGTGGTGATGCCACGCGAGTCGCCTGATTCGCCCGTTCTGACCAAAACGACGGCTACTTCGCCCGATTTTCCGTGCGTAATCCAGTTTTTTGCCCCATTTATGACCCAATAATCGCCATCTTGAACGGCGGTGCATTGCATCCGCATCGCGTCCGAACCCGTGTTCGCTTCGGTCAGCCCCCACGCGCCAATCCATTCGCCCGTAGCGAGTTTTGGTAACCAACGTTGTTTTTGGATTTCGTCGCCAAACATCAATATATGATTGGTACACAATGAGTTATGCGCCGCAACGGAGAGGCCGATTGAGCCGCACACCTTTGAAATTTCTTCAATAATTGTGATATACGTTTGGTATTCAAGCCCCGCACCGCCGTATTCTTCGGGAACTAGAACGCCTAGAAAACCGAGTTCACCCATTTTTCGCATCATATCGGCGGGAAACTGTTGGCTTTCGTCCCATTCCATAACGAACGGGCGGATATGGGTTTCAGCAAAATCACTGGCAGATTGGCGGATAAACGCCATGTTTTCGGCAGATACTGAGGGGGTCGCCGTAAGGACATCATTCATACTTTGGATGGTTTGTTAGTCGAGTAGAAAATAAACTTTCAAAAAATATTGAAAAGAAAACGCAAAGTTAGGACTTTTGTTCTCGATGGGACAGAGAAATAATTAGACCCTAATAATTTATTTTAATTTAGATTTATAATAGCATTAAATTCAACACTTTATGTACACACACGAAACGCAAACCCGCGTCCGCTACGGCGAAACAGACCAAATGGGGTATCTGTACTACGGCAACTACGCCTTGTATTACGAAGTAGGCCGCGCCGAAATGATACGCGATTTGGGCTTGTCTTACAAGGAAATGGAGTCAAAACTCGGCATTATGATGCCCGTGATGAGCCTTCAAATGCGGTTTGTTCGCCCTGCTTTGTACGATGAATTGGTGACAATTCGGACGACTTTGCGGGAGTTGCCGACAAGTACCATTACTTTTCACATGGAGCTTTTCAACGAAAAAAAGAAACTGCTCAATGGCGGTTTGGTCAAGTTGTGCTTCGTGGAAATGGCGACAAATCGGACGGTTGCCCCCCCTCAGTATTTGATTGACAAATTGCAACCTTTCTTTGAAATGACCCACTGATTAGGCAAATACGACTGATTTACACTGATTTTTTTCGATAAAAAACATTAAAAAGAAATCAGTGAAAATCAGTCGCATCAGTCTAATCAGTGGGCCATAATGTCTAGGGCTATTGCTTCGCAAAAATAAAAGTGTCCTCTATTTAAGCGTTTCAAAATTCCCCGTTTGCGTATTTTTTTTGACGTTATTCCAATCAAAATAACGCCCGTTCATGACGACATAAACGCCTTTGGGCAATATTTGAGCGAAGGCTACGGCAGACCCTAAATTGAAAAAACCATCGCTTGATGTGCCGAATGCGTAGGGAATCATCGCCCCCGTCAGAACGATAGTTTTGTCCATGTTTTCGGCAGCTAAAAGCGTGGCCGTTTTGACCATTGTGTCCGTTCCATGCGTCAAAACGATGGTGTCCGACGCGCAAAGACGGCAATTGTGGGCCATGATTTGGCGGTCGGCGTCGGTCATTTTGAGGCTGTCAATCATCAT
>JAYSRS010000050.1:0-2344 GCA_043720935.1 Saprospiraceae bacterium | reverse complement strand
GCTGCCTCCTTAAAAAATCTTTTAAAGGGCGTCTTTTTCGCGCAGCGAAAAACAGCCCGTAAAATACGCTTTTATTTATTTCACATTCCTTATCAACGCTCGACTCTATAAAGTTCCTCGAACGTCCGCCGTAGGGCTCTCAGTATTTAGGCATTTTCAAGTCTTAAAAACTCAATATTTCCACAATTTTAGCGGCGTTTGATTGATTAGAAAAATCGCGTTCTAAAATCGTTTTTCGCTCCGCAATTTGTTTGTTTGAAAACTGAACATTCATCAAACTTTCTACGAACGTCCGAATATCGCGTGAGGTATTTTTGACATAACACAAGGACTCTAAACCCGTATTTTGAACCATAAACCGATTGACAACGCAATGTCTGCCGCGATACAAAGCGTTTAATAATTTGAGTTTCATCCCCGCTTTTTGGAACGATAACAAGACATTTATTTGGGCATTTTGAATCAAATCAACCATTTCTACCTCGTTCGGATTGGCTTTAATTGTTATGTTTTCGTATTGTTTGGCCAACTGCAACAGCCGTTCGCTCGGTTCTTTTCCCGCAATGACGAGGGGAATATCGCGTTTGGCGAATACTTTTTTTATCAGATAAACCGCCGCTTCTTCATTGTCGCTGACGCTCAATTTGCCATGAAAAAGAACGTAATCGCCCGTTCCTGTTCTACTTTCGACACCCGTATTTGGATGAAAAGGCGGAATGAAAACCACTTTCGGCGCGTTTGGCAAGTTGTATTTTTCAACACGCGTTTGAAAATAAGCCGTATCGTCGGGCGATATAGTTAAAATAATATTCGCATTTTTAACGACTTTATTTTCAAATGATTGCAGTTTTTGGCTTTCGATTGAAAAGTATATTTTTTTCCAAAAACGGCTTTCCAAGGTATTCAAATTGTGGTAATATTCCCATTCAACATTGTGCATCCGAACGATTTTTTGGCGTTCCTGCAAGCGTTTGTCACCTATATGAGCGCACGAATGCACCCCTTCAAAAAGAATCGGCGCGGTATCTTTTAGCAGATTTTTTAATAATGCGTCGGATGTCCGCGAACGGACAATAAACGGCTGACTGCTCAACATACTGAGGGGGCTTAACGAACGCGGATAGTAATGCACTTCCGTGCAATATTTCGCCAATTCGGCCTGTGGCGTGCGGTCGCGGTACTGAAAACAGTGCAAAACGACGTTGATGCCTGCTTCGTGCAAGGCTTTTATTTTGTAAAAAACATCCATCACGCCGCCGTAATCCGCAGGGAACGGGATGTCGAAACTGATGATGTGGAGTCGGTTGGCCATGCGATTTTGGATTTTAGATTTCAAATTTCAAGTTGCAAATTTCAAATTTCAAACATACATTAGAATCTGAAATTCGGCATGGCAAAGTCCAATTTTTTGAGGAATATTCATCGTAAACAGTTAGAAATTTTGCTAGTTTTTAAATTTTGTTGGATTTTAAACAAAAAAAGCGGCAAATTTTAGAAATTTGCAGCTTTTGAGTCAATGATTGACGTTGTTTTTCAATGTGTAGGACGAGGGTCAACCAAAAATATCTTTTAAGTCCAGTTCAAATCCATTAAGGATTTTAGAAGTTATTTTACCTTCTTCGAGCCAATTGTGGAGCTTATAAACGCCATTTTCAAGGACGTAAATTTCGACGCCACCGTTTTGGTCAACGAGCCAGTATTCAGGAATGCCAAATCGTTCGTATAAGTCTTTTTTCGTTTTACGGTCACGTTTGATAGAGCCACGCGAGATAATTTCAAGCACCAAATCGGGTGCGCCGATAATAATACCCTCGGTTTCGTCAATGATTTTTAGGCGTTCTTTCGATACAAAAACGAGGTCGGGTTGTGGTACGTTCTCCTCTTCAAGATAAACGTCGAGTGGGGCATAAAGCACCTCGCCGAGTTCATTTTTAGTTATAAATGCGTCAAATTTGAGCAATAAACGCTTTGAAATACGTTGGTGTCTGATGTGGGGAGCAGATTTTTTCACGAGTATGCCACTTAGAAGTTCGTAGGGGAAAGGGTCATTGTCGTCAAATTCCATTTGACGAAATGCCGAATAAGTTAATTTTTGAACGTCGAGAAGTGCGGACATGATTCTTTATTTTTAAATTTTTTACAAAAATACAAAAAAAATATAAATGCGTCAATTTTTCACGCTCGTTAAAAAAGAATTTCTACACATCCGCCGCGACCGCCGTTCGTTGTTTGTCCTCTTCGGAATGCCGATTGTGCAGGTGTTGATATTTGGTTTTGCGCTCTCAAACGAGGTGAAAGACAGTCGAATTGCGGTTTTAGACGCCTCAAAAGACATTTATACTGA
>JAYSRS010000049.1:0-6592 GCA_043720935.1 Saprospiraceae bacterium | reverse complement strand
TTTGTAGCTGCATATTGTTGGAACTTTTACAACTATAAGACTTTTCGCGCTATTGGAGTTCCCGTTTGTTAAATGGAAAATGAAACTTCCCAAAATTTTGCAAATTTCCTAAATCTGACACCCCCTCAGTATTTTGCGACATAAAGCCGATAATTCCGTTATCAATTAAGTAAATTAGTTGATAACGAGTCTCCAAAATATCTTATAATTATTTTTTAGGGCAGAACTTAGCCAGACGCATTTGAACGAAACTTACAATTCTTAATAAATAGCGACGCTACGCACGAACACACTTTTTTATTTTTTTTAGAGTTAATAGAATCAACAATCACATTTCAGAATTTTTAAGACAATACATTTAGCAGCAACAATCACATAATTTGAACTTTTTACAAACGAGGCTATCAAGCTGTTACACAAAACTTTTTGATGCTCACCTCCACCGACTCCCGATGCTGCCAAGTGTCGGGAGTCGCTTCGTTTAAAAGGATTTCCAATTTGAAAAGTCATTGCGAGGAACGAAGCAATCAGATTTCAAAAATGCCCCATTTTATAAAAAGTGGCTTTTTAAAAGGAGAGTGAAAGAAGTTATTGAAATTTTAGTGAAATTTTCAATAACTTTGCCCCACAAAATTGCGTAAAAATGCTCTCGACCTTATTTTTGAACAAAAATACTGAGGGGGTGTTTAAGAAGATGATTTAGGTAAAATCTATTATTTTATTTACAAAGTATTCGCAACCAATCTATTGATAATCAATGTTTTGTACCTTGAAATCTGAAATTTAAAATCTGAAACTCCTTCGGCAATCAATCACAATTGAATCACGTCAAAATCTCCCAAAAAGCGGATTTTTTATGCGAAAAATAGCACTTGATATAGTCGGCTTGCAGCCGAGCATGACCCAAACTCATAACTACGCCGTTGTTCTCGGCGAGCGACACGGCAATAGGCGGTTGCCAATCATTATTGGCGGCTTTGAAGCGCAAGCGATTGCCGTTGCAGTCGAACGAATGTTGCCGAATCGGCCATTGACGCACGATTTGTTTAAAAATGCGTTGGATACGTTTGGCGTTGATATTCAAGAAGTTATCATTTCTAATCTCCTCGATGGCGTGTTTTACGCCCGCCTGATTTGCTTGAAAGACGGCGTTCCCTACGAAATTGATTCCCGCACGAGCGACGCCCTAGCAATGGCTGTTCGGTTCAGTTGCCCGATTTACACCTACGAATTTATTCTCGAAGCAGCAGGTGTTGTGCTTGAAGAATCGGAACAAACTGCCGATAGTTCACGCTCGGGCGGCAGCAAAACGGCAGGCAACAACCCACGTGCAGGTCGCCAAGACAGCCGTGGTTCTTTGACGAATTTGAGCGTTGACGAACTCAATCGGATGCTCAATGAGGTGTTGCAAAACGAAGATTACAAGCAAGCGGCGGCGATTAGAGATGAAATCGCCCGACGAAAAGCGACGAGCTAATGGACGTACGAGAGTAGATGTACGCGCTAGAACGCTTGGAGGATTTTGAATCCTCCAAGCGTTTTTTGGTTGATACCTTTTTGATTTTCAATATTTTAAACACGTTTTTTACTCAAAATGCTTTTTATTACGCCGCATCGGTGTATCTTTGCCGCACTTTTTAATAAAAGTATTCAAAATTGAAATAACTCGATGTCGGCTAGTTCCGATTTGTCGAGTATGGTTAAACAAATCATTTAAGTTTTTCAAAAAATGGCAGTAAAAATTCGCCTCCAACGCCACGGTCGTAAGAAAGCACCGTTCTACCACATCGTTATCGCGGACAGCCGTTCGCCACGCGACGGTAAATTCATCGAAAAAATCGGTACGTACAATCCAATGACTAGCCCTGCAACAATTGACCTTGACAGCCAATCGGCTTTTGAGTGGTTGCAAAAAGGCGCGCAGCCAACGGACACAGCAGCCGCAATTTTGCGTTCAAAAGGTGTAATGTACCGCAAGCATTTGCAACGCGGTATCAACAAAGGTGCCTTGACGGAAGAAGTGGCTTTGGCACGTTACACGGAGTTTGTTGAAAGCAAGCAAAAAGCAACGACAGAAGGTTTCAACCAAGCAGCCGCTAAAAAAGTAGCGAAGCAAGTGGCTATTTTCGGTACGCCGAAAGCTAAGAAAGTTGTTGAAGTACCCGTAGTTGAAAGCGCAGCAGGTGACGACCCTGAAGTAGCGGCTATGGAAACAGCAGCAGAATAATTTGGAATCCTTGACATTTGGTTTTACGTAAGAAATAGTCAGTTTTGCACCACGAACCTGATAGAGCCGATTGTTGTTCTATCAGGTTCGTATTCTAAATAACCCATTTTTTTCATCTCCAATCACGGAAAAAAGCCGAAAATCATGTTGGATTTAAACGAAAAGTACCTTGCACGCTTGCAAGAAATCGCGGAGGATATTCAGAATTCAGACCTCTACGCCAACTATATGGACACCGAAGAAGACACCGAATACAAGGCATTGTACGACGTGTATGAGCCTATGATTGGCCGAGTATATCAAGAAGTGGCGGCAAATGACCCGTTGCAATTGATTTCTATGGAGACCATTTTGCTCAATTCTTATTTTGAGGGCTTGTATTTGCCTAAGATTTTGGGCTATTCGGTACAACGTGGCCAAATTAACGCGACGTATAAATATGTCCGTCCACAAAGCCACTTTAAAAATATTTTGATGACGATTTTGGAATCTTCCAACTTCGAGTGCATCAAAAAACGCATTGGCCAATCCGTTCAGATGGGTTTTGCCTTGTCTTCTGACATTTGGATTACGGATTTGATTAATGCAATTCCTAACAAACGCGTTCGTTATTATCTTCAAAATAGCAAACTCGACCGTTTCCGCGACGCGCATGAGCGCGAGGAAGCCTATCGCCGCTATACGAATCAATTTGTCCGCGACAATTATTTGACGGCGGATTTTCCCGAAACCTTTTCGGAATTAAAGGTAGAATATCCCGAACTTAAAACGTTTTTGATGTACCGCCTCGGCAAGCGTTTGAACAACGAAAGTTTGTTGCCGTTTGTCGTTGAAGCGGTGAAAAATGAAACGTTTTTTGGTACAGAGGAACACGTGCAAATGATGTGTTTGGCTTTGAATTTCTGCGTTTTTTCGACCGAAGACACGAAGGTTGTGTCTGAAATCTTTAACAAACAACGCCAAGAAGTACCTGAATTTACGGAAAAATACTTGTCGTTTTTGATTGAAATGTACAATGCGCATTTTGAACTAGATAGCAAAGCCGAGATGAAAGCCTCGTTGTTGATTGACCGAACGATTAAAGATGATATTACAGAATATTATCGTATTGCAGATGTTGTGCATACGCAAAGCTATAATAATGAAGATGTTGTGCAAGTTGTGAAACAGTTTTACGACAACCACGAAGGGCTTTCGACGATTAATGAATGCTTACGCCGCATGATTTTTGGTTATTTGTACAACGTCATTACGCAGTTGAAAGAGCGCGATTATTCCGATTATTTCGATATTTCAAAAACATTTTCAGCCTACATGCGGATTTTCGACAACGAACGGTTTAACCAAAATTTGCGCGATATTTCGCAAGAATTTATCCGCAAGTGTCTTGTCAAATTTACCGACAAACGGGGTAAAGAATACCAAGAAGTTAAGCGTTTTGTGGCGGGTAACTTTCCGACTTGGCACTTTTTGAAGGAAAAAGATGTCGTCGAGTTGTTCAAAACGCGGCGGAAACGCAAAACGGCGGAGTAATTTTGAGGTGTCGTGATATTAAAGAAGTTGGGCTATTGTCACATTTGACAATAGCCCAATTTTCGTTAAAAACATGAAAATACTGAGGGGGTGCATTTTAGTCGTCGTAATGACTTCGTAAGCTATCAACCCAAATGACACCATCCACCATTTTATAAATGATTCAATGTTCGGAATTAATCCGCCGCGACCACCAGCCACGCATTGAGTGTTTCAAAGGCTCGGGTTTTCCTGTTCCTTTAAAGGGGTCACTACTAATTTCTTTAAGAAGCGTTTTGATTTTTCAAATAATTTAGGGTCTGTTTCAACCCAATCAAGTAGCTCATCGTAGGCTTGTCCACTCAATTGTATGTTTTTCATTCGTTGACAATGTTTCTAAGAAGTTTTCAAATTCTTCTCCTGAAAAAGAAATCACATTTTCTCTGCGTTCCATTTTAGCAGCAGATTGCTCGATGCGGCGGCGCATTTGCTCACGCGGCTCTTTGTCTTTGATTCTAATAAAGACTTCTAAATCTCTTTCACTTCCATTAACAAATTGTTTAATTTGCTCAAAAACATCGGATGTTAAATCGTTACCTGAAATGGTGAATGTAGCTTGTACCATTTTTCATTTCTTTACTAATTTAACCACAATATCCGAATTTTCTAGTTATTTCTTCTTTTTCTTAGCCGCTTTTTCAAGCTCTTTTTTCTCTTCCAATTTGCGGTCTTTGACATTCGCATCCAAAAAAGCGTTAATGTCGTCGAATCGGACGCTTGATGTGAGTTCGCCAAATTCGTTGATGCCTACATTCAGATTTTTAATTGGCTTTTTTTTCTTGAGAAGTGTTACTTTCTTTTTTTCTTCTGACATGATTTTTCGTTTTAACTAATTGACTATTAGTATTTTGAGTGTCCAGAATTTGACATTTCAGCAATTTTCGCTTTGGGATTTTCACGGCGGCGTAGCTGCCAAATCTTGGTAATATTTAGACTTCCCACCACTTTTTTACGCGGTGTAACCGCGAAACAAGCGGTTTTGCGGTTACACCGCATTGAAAACTGGGCTTATATGCTTCGTATTACCGAAATTTTGCAGCTACGCCGCAACTTGAAATTCTAGATCGGAAAGTGCTGTTGACATTTACCAATATTTACGAAATCTTCAAGATTTCGTAAATATTGTACCCAATCTTACATCTGAACGCAATGTTACACTTCAATGATTTTTCGCCGCAATTCAAAATTTTTGCCCAAATAAACTTTTCGCACCATTTCGTCGGCGGCTAATTCTTCGGCTGTTCCTGCTTTCAAAATATTGCCTTCAAACATCAAATAAGCGCGGTCAGTAATGGATAAAGTCTCTTGAACGTTGTGGTCAGTGATGAGAATGCCGATGTTTTTGGTTTTCAATTTAGCCACAATGTGTTGAATATCCTCCACGGCAATCGGGTCAATACCCGCAAAAGGCTCGTCAAGCAAAATAAAATTTGGTGAAGTAGCCAATGCACGGGCAATTTCAGTGCGTCGGCGTTCACCACCGCTTAATGTATC
The DNA here is from genome assembly GCA_043720935.1 of Saprospiraceae bacterium. Taxonomy (GTDB): domain Bacteria; phylum Bacteroidota; class Bacteroidia; order Chitinophagales; family Saprospiraceae; genus JAAFJT01. The sequence continues at coordinate 1,299 of JAYSRS010000049.1, read as the reverse complement.
GCCGTTGCTTTTTCGGACTTTGTGCAAGTGAAACTCGTCCAAAAGATTCTCCAAACGGTCTTTTTGCTCATTTTTACTGAGGGGGGTCATTTCAAGCACGGCTTTGATGTTGTCTTCAACCGTCAATTTCCGAAAGACGGACGGCTCTTGCGGCAAATAACCGATGCCTTTTTGAGCACGGCGGTACATGGCCAAATCCGTAATGTCTTCATTATCAAGGTAAACTGCCCCGCCGTTTGGCTTGATAAAACCAACGGTCATGTAAAAAGTGGTTGTTTTTCCCGCGCCATTTGGCCCCAACAAACCGACAATTTCGCCTTGATTGACCTCAACCGAAACACCTTTTACGACTTGTCGCGTGCCATAGTTTTTTATCAAATTTTCTGCCCGTAATACCATTAAGAAGATTTCAAATTTAAGATTTCAAATTTCAAAAGATAAAAGATTGATTATGATAGATTTACAGAACTCATAACTCATCTCTTATAACTCATAACTCTTATTTATTTTTTCTTTTTAAAATCCCCATTTTTCCAAGATTGGAAAAACTGCTGCCACGACAACGGATTAAAAATATTCATTGGCGGTGCTTGGCCGTAGTAGTAGTAGTTTTTAGCTTGCTGACGGAGGTACATTTGACCCGTTTCACGGCCATCTTTTGGCGTCACTTCACGGACGCGTTCGAGGGTTTCGGCAGCTAAATTTTCCATCGCACGGCGTTCCAATTCGCTTTGAACGTTCATTGCCAAAAACTCTGTTTTGAAATGGTCGCGGCTTGGCCAAGGGAAAATGACGGCTTCGTCCAATAAAATGGTGTCGCGGCTCATAATTTTGACCATCGAGTACCGTTCATCTTTCAACGATTGCGGAATCGTGTAGCTCGATTTCCGAAAACCGAGGGCAGAGAAGTTAACGGTCTCGCCTTTTTCAGCAACGATGCTAAAGAAGCCTTGATAATTGGCTGTCGTACCGATTTTTCGGTTCGGAATATAAACGGCAGTGTAAGGCACGGGTGCCATTTGTCCGCGCTCTTCGGTGACGATGACGCCGCTAAATTGAACGAGATTGTCCGATTTTTCTGTCGGTGGCGGTGTCGCGGGTTGCGTTTGTGCGGTCATGGAAGCCCCCCTCAGTATCAGCATCAAAGCGAGCAAAAAACGTGTCATTGTCATGTTTTTTAAAAATTTAAGACGTGCGGATTAAACTACTGTGCAGCAATATTTTTTACTGTGTAAAATATTTAAAATGAAATAGATAGATAGTTTTTACTTTTATGACTAACCCCAACTTTTAAGTTGG
>JAYSRS010000048.1:0-2356 GCA_043720935.1 Saprospiraceae bacterium | reverse complement strand
AATGTCCCAAATCCCGATAGAATCGAGCGTTGATAAGTTATATTTGCAGGTCTGGATGCGGCGTAGCTGCAAAATCTTGGTAATACTTACTTCAGACTAACTTTTACCATGCGGAATAACCGCTAAACGTGCTGTTTTGCGGTTACACCGCATAGTAAAAGTCGTTGTTGGGTCGAGTATTACCAAGATTTTGCAGCTACGCCGCATCCAGACCTGCAAATATAACTTATCAACGCTCGATTCTATCGGGATTTGGGACATTTTTACATTCATTTTCTATAAACATACATTCCTTTCGGGAATTTAAAATAAGTTTTTTCTTGAATATTAAACCAATAATTCTATTTTAATGCTGAATTTTTAATTTTTAATTTCCGAACCAAACTCAAATCCTTTCCTTTGCGTGTTTTTTAAGATTTCAACATGACAATTCAAGAAAATATAACGGCTCACATCGAAACTGCCGAACGCTTGCGGACGCTAGAACCGTCTATTTCTGCCGCTTGTGCGCTTTGTGCTGCCACAATACTGAGGGGGGGTAAAATTTTACTCGCGGGCAACGGCGGCTCGGCGGCGGATGCTCAACATATTGCGGCGGAGTTCGTCGGTCGCTTCGTACGAGAGCGTATGAGCCTGCCTGCGATTGCCCTCACGACCGATACATCGGCTTTGACGGCGATTGCAAACGATTATGGTTTTGACGCCATCTTTGCAAGGCAAATTGCAGGTTTGGGCAATAAAAACGACGTTTTTATCGGTATTTCAACGTCGGGCAATTCGCCTAACATTGTACGCGCAGTGGCCACAGCACGTGAAAAAGGGTTGAAAATTGTCATTTTTTCGGGTCGAGACGGCGGAATACTGAGGGGGGCGGCGGATGTCGAAATCATCGTTCCGTCCGACGTGACGGCGCGGATTCAAGAGATGCACATTTTAGTTGGCCACATTATTTGCGAATTTGTGGATGAAAGTATAATGTGATTTTTCTTCACGGATTATACGGATTTATACATTAAAAATATCTGCAATGCGGCGTCTTCAAAAAGTGAATCCGTATAAATCTGTGAATAACAGTTAGTTGTTTAAAATAAAAATATGGAAAATAAAGCCCAAAACATTGGTAATCAAGAAATTACGCTGCGTGGCGTGATTCAGTTTTTGATAAAATATTACGGCATCGTCAAGAAACGGTGGTACGTTATGGTGTTAAGTTGCTTGCTTTTTTCGAGCTATTACCTCTACAATGCCCTTCAAGCAAAATGGACGTATCAAGCTAATTTGACCTTTATGCTCAATGATGGCGACAAGGGTGGCATCGGCGGCATTGGGTCATTATTGGGCCAATTTGGCATCGGTGGCGGCGGCGGGGAAGGAAACTTGGATAAAATCGTCGAATTGTCCCGCACAAGCCGCATTTTGAAAACGGCTCTTTTTTCAAAAGCTACGATTGACGGGCGCAACGATTTTTTTGCCAATCACATCATTCGCATTAAAGGTTTGCACGATGAATGGAAAAACGATACAAGTGGTTTACCCAATTTTCTGTTCACACGGGGCGAGTTTGAAGACTTCAACCGCCTTGAAAACCATGCGACTAACGACATTATCGGCTTGATGAATGCCAAAAAAGACCCGCTTTTCCAGTGTGGCTACGCCAAATTGTCCACCATTTTTTCGATGTCTTTGAATAGCCCGAACGAAGAATTAAGCATTCAGTTGGTGCGAAAAATCTTTGAAAACCTGAGTGAGTTCTACGTCATGAAAACCACGGAGCGCGAGCGTCAAACGCATGACGTTTTACGCGCTCAAAAAGACTCAATTTACGCCGTCATGCGCGGAAAAGAAACAAGTGCTGCCCGATTTAAAGATGTGAGCCGTGGCTTAGTTTTAGAAAGTGCAAAAGTAAAAGGTGAACAAATGCAAAAAGACGCCAGTATCGCCACGCTTGCTTACGGCGAAATGCTCAAACAATTTGCCATTGCAGATTTTGCCTTGAAAAATAACACGCCTTTTATTCAGCCAATTGATATGCCTACCACGCCACTTACGGGTAAAAAAGACTCAAAACGCAAGGCGTTGATGTTGGGTTTTGGTTTTGGTTTGTTTTTGAGTATCGGCGGTATTGTCGTTGGACACATCGTTTCGACGGCGGTCAAAGAAGCGTTGAAAAATACTGATTAATTAAGCTAAAATACGGAGTAGTGCGTTTTATATATTTTCAGATTTATTACGCACTGTTTCTCGCTTCGCTCGAAAGGCGTGCGTGGAGAAAATCTATCGGAGGCAGCTTGTTTTTTGAAAGAAAATCTACGATTTTCTTTCAAAAAACAAGCTGCCTCCTAAAAAATCCTTCAGA
>JAYSRS010000047.1:0-2362 GCA_043720935.1 Saprospiraceae bacterium | reverse complement strand
TTTTGTCATTCAGAAGGAATCTCTTTCTTGTGTGTTTTCTTCAAAATAAAGCAAAAATACAGCAAATAGAGATTCCTTCTGAATGACAAAAACGCGACGCCGCTAAAATTGTCAAAGAGCTATAATTTAAAAGGTATTTTGCGCTCATAATTTATGATGTAATGATTGTTCGTGATTGTTTAACCTTAAATTTATAGGCACAATATTAGAGAAGTTTTTTGATATTTCAAAATTTATATTGGCTAGATAAAGCATATTTTTTATTTTAAGATGATTTTTAGCGTATTTTAATGCCATAAATGGGTAAAATACTGAGGGGCCTATTTTTATTTAACGAATTGGTTTTAAAGGTTTTATAGTTCTCCAAGCGTTTAAAATATTTGGAGAATTGTGCCAAAAGAAAAGCCGTTCCGACGAATCAGAACGGCTTTTTTAGCGGCTTTTAAAACGGCTTAATAGTAATTTTTCATTTTGATAAGCGCGTAAATCAAGCCAGGCAAAATGAATAAGAACGACAAAACAAGGCAGATAATCCAGTCGTTGCCTTCCCAATCGCTAACAAGACCCATTGCGAGGAAGCCCCAACCAATGATTGCCAAAAGGATGTAAAGCCCTTTCGATAGCTTGTCAGAACCGCCTTTTTGAAGAAATTTTTTGATTTTTTCGACTTTTTTCTGCATCTTGAATTCTTTTTTCAAGTTTGCATTTTGTTGTGCAATCGTTGTTGCAGATGTTGTGCTAACTGCTGAAGTGATAGCAAAAGAAGGCGTGGCGAACAAAAATGCGCCAATGAGCAAAAATAGTACGGTCTTCATCTTCATATTAGAATGAAATTTTGTGAGTGAAAGAAAATTAGGTTTACTAAATAATAGGCTGCAAAGTAGAAACGTTTTTTTAATCACCAAAGAATTTTAAAAAACTTTATGGATAATTATTTTTCGATTTTAGAATCTGCCCTGTAAATCGCGTAAGCAAGCGTGAGCCAACCGTAGATAAAAAAGAAGCCACCGATTGGCGTTATCGCGCCTATCCAACGTACCCCCTCAGTACCTGCGACTTCTGCGAAGGTGAGTGCATATAATGAACCTGAAAAAAAGAAAATACCGATTATGAAGTAACGAATCGCGCTTTTAACCCATTTATTATCGTGGAATTGTGAGACAATCACGGCCAAAGCGATGGCAAACGCATGATAAAAATGGTACTGAACACCCGTCTTAAAAGTCTCAATTTGAAGCGGCGAAACGAGGCGTTTCAAGCCATGTGCGCCGAATGCACCGAGCGCGACGGCCCAACCACACAGTATAAAAGCGGCAATGAGCCAATTTTTGTTTTTCATAATAACAAAAGATTTCAAGGATTTCAAATTTTAGAGATTTCAAATTTCAAGGATTTCAAATTTTAACTATTTCAGAGACTTTGGCTGTACTACTTGAAATTTGAAATTTTTGAAATCTGAAATTAAGGAACCCGCCAATCAATCGGTTCAAGCCCGTTTTGAACTAAATAGTCATTGGCTTGCGAGAAGTGGCGACAGCCCGAAAAGGCGTTTCCCGCCAAGGGCGAAGGATGCGCGGCTTCTAAAATCAAATGCTTGGTTTTGTCAATATACACCCGTTTGCTCCTTGCAAAATTGCCCCAAAGCATAAAAACAAGGTGTTCACGCTCGTCGGATAGGCGTTTTATAACGGCATCGGTGAAGAATTGCCAACCACTTTTTTGATGCGAACCCGCGTTACCTGCTTCGACCGTCAAAATGGCATTGAGGAGAAAAACGCCTTGCTGCGCCCAACCCGTCAAATCGCCGTGCGTCGGAATTGGCAAATCTAAATCAGCTTTAATTTCTTTGTAAACATTGACCAATGAGGGCGGTGCTTTAACCGTTTGCGGCACGCTGAACGACAAACCCATTGCTTGCCCTGCGTTGTGATACGGGTCTTGGCCAAGAATAACGACTTTCACCTTGTCAAACGGCGTTTGTGTGAACGCATTGAAAATCAAAGGGCCAGGTGGATAAAGCGTTTTGCCTTCGCCCATTTGTTTGCGGACGAAGGTCGTGACGGCTTGAAAATAGGGCTGTTCGAACTCCGAAGCGAGGACACGTTTCCAGCTTTCTTCAATTTTGACGTTACTCATTTTTTTATTTTTTAATTATTAACTTGTTACATGACGCGGCCCACTGATTAGACTGATTAGACTGATTAGACTGATTAACACTGAATTTTTTCAAATCCTTTTTACCATAAAAATCAGTGTAAATCTGTCTAAGGAATGCGAAATAAATAAAAGCGTATTTTCATACACACTGTTTTTCGCTGCGCGAAAAAGGCGTGCGTGGAGAAAATCTATCGGAGGCAGCTTG
>JAYSRS010000046.1:0-2372 GCA_043720935.1 Saprospiraceae bacterium | reverse complement strand
AATGGTGTTTTTGCGGCAAAAGATTTAGGAAATTTTGCAAATTTCCTAAATCTGACACCCCCTCAGTATTTTGCGACATAAAGCCGATAATTCCGAATAAATTTGCAGGGACGGGTGCAGATAAATCTGCAACTACATGAGCGCGACTGCCGCAAATACAAAAAAGGTGCGGCAAAGTTAACACTTTGCCGCACCTTTTGGTTTCTATAATTGTGTTTGTTTACAAGAATTACGTCGGTCAAAACGAGGCGTAAGACATAATTTACTTCGTGCATTTGACTAAAAAAGGGGGGGGTAAAAGGGGGTAAAAATCATGAAATGTGTAGTTTGTTCCTGTCTTGTCCTATGAATACCTATCAATAAAATGGGGGGAATTGGTTGGTTGGGCATTTTTATGATTAATCATGGGGCAAAGATAAGGGTGCAAACCGCGTTATCAAAATTTGTAACGCCTTTTTTTTAGCTTTTAACATCAAAATACCGCATTTAGATTAGTTGGTTTTGGGGATTTTTGACTTATTGATTTTTAATAACTTTTAATCAATTGGTAATTAGTTGTTTATAGAATTAGAATTACCGTCATTTTATAAAAATAATTTATTGAAAATTTATTGTTATGAGAACGAAATTAAAAATTAGAAAAAAATGTGACAGATTTTCGGTCGGCATACTTGCGTGTTTAAATTGTTAGACCCCTCAGTATTTTATCAAGTTTTGAGTTTTGAATTGGTAGGAGGCTCCGATGACATTTTCTCAAGTTTCAGGTTTTGAGTTGGTAGGACATCCTAACGACGTAGCAAACTTGATTTTTTTCGGAATCATCGGTTATTTATCGTACTGCGGCGTAGCTGCAAAATCTTGGTAATATAACGCATGAACACACAATTTTAAATGCAGTGTAACCGCAAAACAAGCGGTTTCGCGGTTACACCGCGTAAAAAAATGGTGGTTTATTTAATATTACCGAGATTCTGCAGCTACGCCGCAGTGCGATAATTACCCGATTAATCCGTCTTTTTTTGTCAAAATACTGAGGGGTATAAAAACGATTAATCAAAAATTCAGAATCTCCACAATCTCCAAACCGTAGCCAATCAGCCCCACGCGTCGCCGTTGCGAACGGGTGATAGAACGGATTTTTGAGATGCCCAAATCGCAGAGGATTTGCGCGCCGACGCCGTAGTCTCGTGCATCCATGGCATACTGAGGGGTCTCGTTTCGGTCAACTTGCGCCTTGAACGCTTTGAGCCGTTGGAGCATCGAATGGCCTTTTTCGGCTTGTTGGATGTACAAAAACACGCCTTTTCCTTCTCGCGCAAGGATGTCGAAGGTTTGGTGCATCGCCGAATCATTGTCGCCGAACAAGCTACCCAAAATATCATTGGGTTCGGTGGAAGACTGAACGCGTACTGCAACGGGTTCGTTTGGTTGCCAATCGCCGAGTTTTATGGCGAGATGAATGTCGCCCGAAGTGAGTTGTTGGTAAGCAAAAACCTCTAATTCTCCGTATTTTGACGACAATTTAACCGACATTTCGCGTTTGACGAGTCGCTCAGTTTTCATTCTGTAAGCGACCAAATCGTCAATGGAAATGATTTTCAAATCAAATCTTTTGGCTATTTCAACGAGTTGTGGCAGTCGCGCCATTGTCCCGTCTTCGTTCAGAATTTCGACCAAAACGCCCATCGGAAACAGACCCGACAAACGTGCCAAATCCACAGCGGCTTCGGTATGTCCTGTGCGCCTCAAAACGCCGCCCGTCTTGGCGCGCAATGGAAAAATATGGCCAGGCCGTGCGTAATCATCCGCTTTTGCTTGGGAATTTGTGAGCCAACGAATGCCCGTAGCGCGGTCGTAAGCCGAAATACCCGTCGAACAGCCTTGTCCTAAAAGGTCAATTGACACCGTAAAAGCCGTCTCGTGCAGGGCCGTATTTGACGGCACCATCGGCGGGAGTTCAAGGAAATCGGCGCGGGTTTCTTCAATCGGGGTGCAAATGAGTCCGCGTCCGTGCGTGGCCATGAAGTTAATCATCTCGGGCGTCACTAGCTCGGCGGCGCAGATAAAATCGCCTTCGTTTTCGCGGTCTTCGTCGTCTACGACAATTATTACGCGCCCGGCGCGGATTTCGACAATAGCTTCTTCTATTGTATTGAGTTGAAATTGGTCAGACATGAAATGGATTATGGCATATTCGCCACCGATAGGTTAAAAATTGGCGCAAAGGTATTTCAATGAAAGGCGGTTCTGTTTGCCAAATTTTAAAAAAGGCTTACGTACCCAAGGTGGAATTTGGTTGCCCTGAAATTAACAGTTTGCCCGGTATCCCGACGGCCAATAGCCGCAGAAATACCAAAAATTCCAGCTTTTGT
>JAYSRS010000045.1:0-2375 GCA_043720935.1 Saprospiraceae bacterium | reverse complement strand
TTTTCTTTCAAAAAACAAGCTGCCTCCTTAAAAATCTTTTAAAGGGCGTCTTTCGAGCGTAGCGAGAAACAGCCCGTAAACCGTGTAGAATGTAATTTATACAGTAATATTCTTTTATTGATAAATCAATTCACAGAGTGCCAAAGTAGAACCAAGCATAGAAATTTTAAATATTTACGAATTAAGTTACGTATAAAAAACAAAACGATGAACTTATTTATCCTTTTTGCCGCCGTTGCGGTGCTGCTTTTATTGATGCTACGCTTAAAAATGAACGCCTTTCTCGCACTCATTCTGACGGCTTTGGGAACGGGTATTGCGCTCGGAATGCCTGTGGAAGTGGTGATAAAATCAGTTGAAAAAGGCGTTGGCAGTACGCTCGGGCAATTGGCTTTAGTGATTGGTTTTGGGGCGATGTTAGGCGAATTATTGGCCGAAAGTGGCGCAATTCAGCAAATTTCCAAGCGTTTAATTGCCTTTTTTGGCGAAAAACGGATTCAATGGGCGGTTTTATTGTCCGCCTTTGTGGTCGGTATTCCGATGTTTTTCAACGCCGCTTTCGTTATTTTGATTCCTATTGTTTACAGTTTGGCGAAGACGACGAAATTGCCTTTGCTCTTTATTGGTGTGCCGATGGTGGCCGCTTTGTCCGTCACGCATGGCTATTTGCCCCCGCATCCCGGCCCGACGGCTATTTGCAATTTATACAAAGCAGATATGCTTAAAGTGATGCTTTGGGGTTTAATCGTGGCGATTCCTGCGGTCATTGCGGGCGGTATTTTTACAGGGAAATTAATGCGAAATATTGACGTTAAAATGCCCGCTTTGTTTGATGTAAAAACGCCTAATTCCAACGCATTAAATAAGAAATTACCCCCCCTCAGTATTTCGGTGATTGTGGCCTTATCGCCCTTGCTTTTTATGGCAATGGGCAGCTTTTTGATGTTCTTGACCAATAATATTTGGCTCATAAATATCGGAAAATTCATAGGTGACCCCTCCGTATCGTTGCTCTTAGCGGTCTTTTTGGCGACCTATTTTTTAGGGATTCGATTGGGCAAAACGATGCCACAACTGACGGATTCGGTGAGCAATGCCGTAAAACCCGTAGCGATGATTTTATTGATTATCGGCGGCGGCGGTGCGTTCAAACAAGTGCTTGTGGACAGTGGCGTGGGCAAAGAAATTGGCGACGCTTTGATGAATTTACCCGTTTCACCCTTGCTTTTGGCTTGGATAATCACCGCAACCTTACGCGTTTGCCTAGGTTCTTCGACCGTTGCGGGTCTGACGGCGGCTGGATTGATAGCCCCGCTTGCAGACAGTTCGGGCGTAAGTCGGGAGTTGTTGACGCTTGCAACGGGTTCGGGCAGTATTTTTTTCTCTAATGTCAACGACACGGGTTTTTGGATGTTCAAGGAGTATTTTGGCACAACCGTCGGGCAAACGTTTAAGTCGTGGTCGGTTATGGAAGCGGTGGTGTCGTTGGTCGGTTTGGCGGGTGTTTTATTATTGAGTTTGTTTATATAAACCTTACATTTTTAGTAAACTAAGCATTTCATTTTGTTCCAATTCCTTCACGTCATTCGGTTGCAAATCGCCCAGTTTTAAATCCATAATACTCACTCGAATCAGCCGTAAACACGGATGTCCAATAACCGAACACATCCGCCGCACTTGTCGGTTTTTGCCTTCCGTCAACGTTACTTCAAGCCAAGACATCGGCTTATTGCCCGATGCTTTTGGCAACGGTAAACGTGTCCAAAGGGACTTTTTATCAAAATATAGGGAGGGGTCTTCAACGGGCTGACAGTCGGCGGGAAGCGTGTCGTATAGCTTTTTTTCTATCTTAATTGTTACGCCTTTTCTGAATTTTTCTAAGGATTCGGGCGTTGGGATGCCTTCAATTTGTGCCAAATACGTCCGTTTATGGGCAAATTGAGGGTTCAACAAGCGGTGATTCAACGAACGGTCGCTTGTCAACAACAGTAAACCTTCGCTGTCTTGGTCGAGTCGCCCGATGGGATAAACGTCTTTCGGAAACGTAAAATGGAGGTCAGCCAAAGTCTTTTGACCCGCCACTTCTTGCGAAAATTGGCAAATGGTGTTGAAGGGTTTGTTGGCTATAAAATAACGAAAAGACATAATTTGAATTAAAAATTAAAAATTAAAAATTAAGAATTAAGAATTAGAGCAGATGGGAATAGTTGAGAAATGAGCAGCAATTTCCGCTTTGGCTTTTTCATTGCGGCGTAGCTGCAAAATCTTGGTAATATATTACTCAACGACGATTTTCAAGGTGCGGTGTAACCGCAAATACACCGCATAAAATATAAGGTTATTGGGTAGTATTACCGAGATTTTGCAGCTACGCC
>JAYSRS010000044.1:0-20394 GCA_043720935.1 Saprospiraceae bacterium | reverse complement strand
TGAAGCTGTTTATTAGGGTTTTCTAATTCGATTCTTACATTTTCATGCGTCAAATTGTATGTATAAATTTTATCAGCTAACCATTGATTTTTACCATTTAAAATAATTTCCCAAACTGCCGCAACTTCCTCATCCATTTCAACCATGAGAATCTGCTCCGCCAGATTTTCAAATGCCGCCGTCAAACTCACGATGCCACCGCCCGCGAAGGGTTCAATCAATTGTTTTACTGTACTATTTTCCTGTTGTAACCATTGCCTGACGATTGGTATTAGCCATGTTTTACCGCCAGGATAGCGGAAGGGACTACGTTGCGGCACTGACGCAACGTTGGTGATAGAGGGCATATCGTCGAATAGCTTTGTTTGGTTTTTCATTCGACGACGATATTTTCAAGGTTATCAATATCCGAAATACCCAATCTTTTGGCATCAAGTTTTTTCTGCAATGTCTCGGTAAATTGATTGACCGAACCCGCTTCAAACTTAGCAATTTGTTCTAACGCGTTAGCAAATTTCGTATAAACGACGCGTTGAAGTTTAAGCGATAAAACGCGGGTTTCTTGGTCGGGAACGAGGTCATAAAGGAAGAATGCAAAATCAGATTCGGCTTTATCGAATTCGGGAAGTGCAGGTAATGTATCGTAAAAACTTGTTTGCAGAGCAACTACTTGTTTCTTTCCCCATTGTTTTAGGATAGAGCCTTTGGCAATAATTTGTGGAACAAGCCTTTTTCGAGAAGAAGAAAGGTAATCGGGCTTGGGATATTTAAAAGCCTGTGTCCAACTGAAATCAACGGTCGGATTTTCTAAATATGCGGTAAACGGCCCCGTGAGATTGCCTGAAATATAAACGGCCTGTACTTCAAGCGAACCAAAATCTACAATGCGGCCTTTATCATCGTAAGATACTAGAACGTAGTCAATATTTCCTGCGGATTTTCCTTCTTTGTCCTTCAATCTTACTTCGCCCACGTGCGTCCACGTAGCTTGATTGTCGAAAATGAAATTGGCGGCGTCGCTTATAATTAACCAATCTTCTCTAAATCTTATCGGGCAAATAATGACTTGATTGCCTTTGTGATTTAAACTGCAAACACCTAATGGAAATTCAATACTGTTTTTAGTACAGTTTGAAACGATGTTATTGTAAGGGCATAGTTTATTATCTCGATAACGCTTTGCCCTATCGCTTTCATTGTCAATAGGAAAGCCGAAAATTTCACCCAAAGGTTGTATGTCTTTTTTATCTAAACTCATTTGCTAAGTAATTAATGGTATTATTTATTGCTTAAAATATACGGCACAAATCTACTCTTTTTTATCAAAACCTAATCTGTTTACAAATTTGAGACCCCCTCAGTATTTTACCCATTTTCAAGCATTTTCCAATTAAAAAAGCCGCCTTGTAACAAAACAAGGCGGCTTTTTTAACACATATAATTACACAAATTTACATAAAATTACTTATTTCAAACCCGCGCTAGGCATTTTATACGCCGCAAATTTCTGTTCCAATTCTGCTTTCAAACCAGCGTCTTTCGCACGGTCAACGAGGGCGAGCAACTGTTCTTTGGTTTGCATATCGCGGTTATAATCTTGTCCGAAAGTGCCTTCCAACGTTTCACGCGGCAAACTTTCATAGAATTTAAAATTCGCTAACAGATTGTCTGCCAATATGTTAACGTGTTTTTTCGCTTTGTCAAACGCATCAGCCGCCACGTAAGCGTCGAGGAAATAAAGCGTTTGCCCATCATACGGGAAGTTCATATTCGGGAAGGCTTCAAAGTTTTTATCAAGCAATTGCGCTGCCCGCACTTTGTCGTTGCTCCGAACCATATCCAAAACCGTCCGCAAAATTGTGAACTGCGTAGTTTGTACACTCGGTTGGTAACTATTCGTAATAAATGTTTTTTCTTTATCGAAATTACCCCATTTGAACTTCGTCATGATGCGGTCAAACACCTTGTCTTTGTTCACACGGCCCGAGCCGATGATGCCAAAAGTACGCTCGCTTTGCGACTGAATCGGGATAAAACGCGTTGCCAAACCTTCCAATTGCATGAAATCTTGCAAGCCTTCCAATTTTTCAGGACGCGACGTAACCGCCCAATAAATAGGCCGTTCGTTGGCGTTGTTGGCGATAATATCCAAAACGGCCAAGTCGTCTTTAATCAAATAATTGCCTTGCAACGAAAAACTAACTTGGCTCAAAGCCGAATCTTGTTCCGTAATAATACCGTTAGCGATAGACTTCGCGCGGTCAATTGGAATAAAAACCTTACGCGTAGGGGCATAAGACTCAAAGGTATAGCTGCCCGAAGGTACAGGATGGTCTTCGCCCAAAAACTTCATCACGTCTTGTAAACTCCGTTCTGGCCCTTCTTGAATCGGCAATTGATTCCGTTTGAAACCTTGATACGAAGCCGACGACAAACTCATTTTTATCGCAGGTGATTCGTTGACTTTGCGGCGCAAATTGTCGATGTACCAATCCACAGCAATCAATGATAAGTTCACAACCCGCACGTCACGACGCAACCCTTCGACTTCTTGTGCATACCAAAGTGGGTACGTATCATTATCGCCATACGTGAAAATAATGGCGTTTTTATCGCACGATTGAAGGAAATTGTTGGCATAATCCACTGCGCCCGTATGTTTTGCACGGCTTGAATCGTCAAAATTTTGGAAACCCATAATCACAGGTGCCGTAATGACCAACAAACTTGCCAACGGTGCAGCGAGTTTATCGCCCAATTTTAAATCCCTCAGTAAATCGAAGACCGCAAGTGCGCCCATGCCTATCCAAATCGCAAAGGTGAACAATGAACCGACAATCACGTAATCCCGCTCACGCGGCTCGTTCGGCGGCTCATTTGTATAGATAATAATACCAATACCAGTAATGATAAACAAGGCCAACAAACCGAAGAAATCATAGCGGCGTTTGCCAAAATGCCAAACCGCGCCGAACAAACCAAACAGCAAAGGCAGTAAGAAATAATGATTGCGCGAAGGGTCTTTTTTCAACCAATCAGGCGCGTCTTTGTAGTCAAAAAGAAGTGCTTTGTCCAAAAATCCAATACCTGACTCCCAGTTTCCTTTCGATTTATCTTGCGGTGAGAAACCTTGCGTAAAGTTTTGACGCCCTGCAAAATTCCACATAAAATAACGCATATACATCCAGCCAACTTGATAACGGAAGAAAAACGACCAGTTGTCAGCTACATCGGGTCGGTCGCTGCTAATTTCTTGATTTTGTGGAATATTCATCCACATTTTATAATACGAACTACGGTCACTTTCATAATGACCCATGCGGGGAAAGAAAATCTTGTCGGTAGGGTCGAATGTGTAATCTACTTTGCGGTCAACCACATCGTATTTGTCGCCCACGCGTCCGTAACGGTCTTGAACTTCCTGACCGCTTGGTTTTGCATTAAAATTAGGGCCAAAAAGCAACGGACGTTCGCCATATTGCTCACGATTGAGGTAAGGAATAACGCGAATCGGGTCACTCGGATTGTTCATATTAATCGGCGGATTAGCGTTTGCACGCAACAAAACCATACCGACGGTCGAAAAACCAATGGCCGAAAAAGCCAAACCCAAAAACAAATTTTGAAGGGCATTGCTGCTACCTTGATTGGCGCGACGGAAAATAAAGTAAGTCTTCACACCAATAACAACGAGTGCCAAGAGGAGCGTTGACGCTGAATAGCCAAAAGCTGAAAATAACAACAAGGAGAAAGTCGCAATAAAACCATAACGGACAGGATTAGACGTATTACCTGCCGCCAATTGTAAACCCGTATATATCAACCCTGCCAAAATGCCCATCGTGATGATTAAGCTTGGGATGGTAAAGGGCAAACTCAATGTGTTGACGCAAAAATACTCAATATCGCCCCACAAAGCAGGAATACCTGTGATGACGTATTTTTGGAGTAAGGTAATCGAAACAACGCCGACAATACCCGACCCAATCATCCCTGTCCACGTTGGTTTTTCCGTTTTTTTGAAGTAATAAAACAAGGCCAACGCGGGAAATGTCAGCAAACTCAACAAATGCACGCCTGTTGACAAGCCCGCCATAAACACCGATAATTGCAACCAACGGTCAGCTTCGGGCGTATTTGGCTGATTGTACCACTTAATCATTGTCCACAAAGTCAAAGTTGTAAACATCGTTGACATGGCGTAAACTTCACCTTCAACGGCTGAAAACCAAATTGATGTGGCAAAAGCAGTCGCCAAACCCGAGGCAATGCCAGCCCCTGCGAGAGCGATAAATTCGGCAGGAGAAGGTTCGTTTTCACGGCCATTGAGGGCAATTTTGCCCAAAATCATGGTTGTCCAACAGATAAACATCGCGGCTGCGGCTGTTGCAAGGCCCGACATAATGTTAACGGAGAAGGCAATTACTGAGGGGTCTTTCGAGAAAAGTTGTCCTACGGTGATGGCTAATTTGCCCAACATTAAGAAAAATGGCGCGCCTGGCGGGTGAACCACTTGCAATTTGTAGCAACCTGCGACAAACTCGCCGCAGTCCCAAAGGCTGCCTGTTCGTTCGACGGACATAAACATCACCGTCCCCGTAATCAAAAACACGAGCCAACCCACGCCGTTTGTTCCTTTCTTGTATGAATTCATTGTCTAAATCTAAAATAAAAAATGGATGAATAATGAATAGTTAAACGATGAACTATGAACGATAAACTATGAATGATGAGCGACAAATAGCACATGATGAATACTGATTCACCTTAATTATATGTTCGTCATTCATAGTTCATAGTTTATCGCTCATAGTTCATCGTTAAAAAAAGCGATTTTTCGCGCCGCGAAAGTCGTAAAAAAGTGGAATTAAGCAGTAAAAATTAAGAATTAATGTGGAATTTAACCATCAAATGAGCCGTTTAGCCGCCTCAATTTTTAATTTTTAATTTTTAATTCTCTCAAAACGGGGGCAAAGCTAACAAACGGGGGCTATTCTCCAAGTCTTATCGAGATGTCTAAATGCTTAATTATGGTTAAATGAGGTTAAAATCAAGTACAGGCGGCTTCAGCCGCCGTGGAAGTACCCCCTCAGTATTTTGAGCATTTTTTACTTAAAAAGGAAGCAATTGAAAGATTCTATCTCCAAACTTATGACCCGATTAGCTTTAAGCACAAACGAAAAGCGTTGTAAATCAATGATTTACAACGCTTTTCGTTTAAAACATACCCCCTCAGTATAAAGGCCATTTTCGGCTTAAAAACGCGCTGTTTTAAGGAGAACGGGCTACTAAAACTTCTATCAAGCCGTCAACAATAAGGGTTCTTCTTTACGTTTAGGCACGTTTGACGCGGTGTTTTCTTCGGTTTGTTCGCCATTGTATTTGCCAATGATTGTGTAATAAAGGTCGTCAAAAGCGTCGTCGTGGCTAGTGACATCAATACCTTTAAAAATTGGTGAAAAAATTAAGGCGTTGTCATTTGATGGCAAAATACTGTTCGTTACTTCTTTCACGGATGAAAAAAAGCGGACATTTTCTAAGCGATTAAACGCATTTTCAAGTCCTTTGAAAGTGCGTAACAAATGCTCGCCTTCGATTTCACCGAAAAAATCAGCAATGCGTTCTTTATTTCTCGTCATACGCGCCCGCAAGAAATGCGTCTGTGCATCAAAATACACCAAACCGACGTTGACAAACTCACCCGTTGCCACGTCATGTTGATACCTTAGTATTTGATATTGATAGTTTACAATTTCCATAATTTTGTCATTATTTCTGTTTTAAAAAGTTCAAAATTGTCTAATATTTGGGTGATATGGGTTTCGATTTCTTTGATTTCAGGCGTTTGCCATTCAATTGGCATAACTGCGCGTACTTTCCCCCAAAAATCATAAGGAAGTTGCTTGAAATTTTGAAATAAATCCATCGCCTCTAAACGTTTATTACCGTGCAATGTACGATAGAAAAAATGATTCATCGCACTTTTAACGTCCGTTTCGTTCAAGATGTAAGGTTTGGGACTCCGTAAAAAAGAGAAAGTATATAAGAATCCGAAGGCTAGTTCATGGTCAATAAGATGAATATTACCCTCTGCCAAAAACATATTAGGCTTTTCAAAGCGACGGTCAGCATTTTGAATCATTACATCAAAAATAAAAATACGGGCGGCTTGTTGCACTTGTTGAGGCGTTAAGGCAGCGTGTTGTGATAGGTCTGCATCGCCCATTATTTTAACGTTGCCAAAATTTAAACAGCCTTTCGATTTTTTAATGTTGCTAAAATCTTGATGTCCCGTTATTGAATTTAGAAAACCGTCGGTAACAATAATTTTAACGGGTTCGGGAACGGTTAGACCCCATGCTTGCGCTAAAAAAGTGGCCAAAAGTTCACGCCCACTTGTTCTGTTATCCATTCGTTCTGCACCTTGATATTTCAAGACATAAACACCTTTTTCTTTGGTTTGACTATCAATACCTCTGATAAAAAGTGGCCGATTCGCCCCGCTTTGAGCCGTACCGACGACAGAAAGGGCAATAATTTCGGGTAATACGTAATTGTCATCCGTTATTCTCATATTAAAAGGTGTTTTGTTTTCTGTAATAATGACGCAAATTTATGGTGAAAATTGACATGAAATGCCTTTTCCTATGGAATTATTTGCATCAAACAAAAACGGATAACCCGACCAAAACCATTACCTACATCCTATAAAAAGCCGTATTCATTTTTTTATTGAATCAATACTTTAAAAATGCTTGGAAATAAAACTTCCCGTGCTATCTTTGCGCGTCAGAAAATATTTTTCAATCATTTTAATAAAAAGAGGTATTTTAAATGTTAATTATTGATGTAAAAGACAGCGAAAACATAGACAAAGCGCTCAAAAAGTACAAAAGAAAATACGAGCGTTCGGGTACATTGAAGCAATTGCGCCGTCGCAAAGCCTTCGTAAAACCAAGCATTACGCGCCGTGCGGAGGTATTGAAAGCCGTTTATAAAGAAGAAAAATACGGCAATCACAACGATTAATTGTCAGATTAGCCTACGCTGTTACCTAAATTCCACGATTTAGTTTGATTAATGCTTTGGTTTTCACTCAAATTGTTTAAATTTGTCTTGAAATTTGAAACGCATAATTTAAAATCATCAAATAGTGGAACTCTATACAGAACGCTTCTTTCAATATATAACGTCAGAAAAACGCTTGTCGAAAAATACGGTCATTGCCTATCAACTCGACATCAAACAGTTTACTGAATTTCTGATTCCAGAATGCCTCACTTCCGTCACGGAGGTGAGGCATTTGCACATACGCTCATGGATAATTGAGATGATGGAACACGATGCAAGTACGCGGAGTGTCAACCGCCGACTGTCGTGTCTCAAAACGTATTTCCGTTTTCTCCAAAAACACGGCCTCGTTTTGAGCAATCCGATGGCCAAAGTCGTGCCGCCCAAAACGTCAAAACGCTTGCCCGAAAGCGTCACGGAACGCAAATTAGACCTACTTTTCACGCAAAAAGAGTGGAAAAACACCTTTCACGGCCACCGTAGCCGCGCCATTCTCGAAATTTTTTACAGCACAGGCATACGCTTGTCAGAGTTGACGGGGCTTAAAATTTCGAGCGTTGACTTTGGGTCGAACCAACTTAAAGTACTTGGCAAGGGCAACAAAGAACGACTGATTCCATTTGGCCAAAATTTGGCCAATGTACTGAGGGGGTACTTGGAGAAACGCGCCGAGCTGTTTCCTGCCACTCAAAATCCCGCTTTTTTCCTCACCAAAGAAGGAACAGCCATGCAAGGCAACGGCGTTTATCAATCCGTCAAGCGCAATTTATCGCTCGTCACGTCGCAAGAGAAACGCAGTCCGCACGTTTTGAGGCACTCTTTTGCCACGCATTTATCAGAAAATGGGGCCGATTTGAACGCCATAAAAGAACTGCTTGGTCATTCAAGTTTGGCGGCAACGCAAATTTATACGCACAATTCGGTTGAAAAATTGAAAAAAGCGTATGAACAAGCGCATCCCAAAAGTGGGAAAGACAATTGATGTCGGATTTCACGATGTAATAAACTCTTGGAGGGTTCTAAAACCCTCCAAGAGTTACAATTTATTTAAAATCAACATTTTAGAAAAAATACGCCCAGTAAGTGAGCGATTATTTAATTAAAACTACTTATTTTTCTTTAACATTAAATCAAAAATGCAATGACGTCAACACCCCTACAATCCGTAAAAAGCCCATCTTATATCTAAATTAGTGTTAATCCATAAAATCCGTGGAGACCCCATCTCACTACAATTTTTACCTTGCTTGAACGTTTCTCTAAAAAATATTTTGAAAAAACACCCCCTCAGTATTTTTTCCATTTTGATTGTTGAAACACATAAGATATTGAAAATCACGCATTTGTGCAAAAAATTAAATTGACCAATATTTGACAATCAAAAAATTTTATGCTTCGTGACTGTTAATAGTTGAAATTTAATTTTTTAATTCAATAGAAGTTTAGATATTGCACCCATTACAAACAAGGTTCTTTACCTTTGTGGTATTAGAAGCGTTTTATTCATCTTTTTTTCTTTAACCGTTTAAACAGAAGCAGTATGAGAGTTCAGACAGAAGCCATTCACTTTTCAGCAGACATTAAATTGCTGACGGCGATTGAAAGCAAACTCCAAAAGTTGGAGCATTTCTTCGACAAAATTATCGAAGCGAAAGTCATCCTCAAACTCGAGAATTCGGGGGCGATTCGGGAAAAAATCGCAGAGATTAGGCTCAACTTGCCGAATGGCGTTATTTTTATCAAAGAAACGAGCAAAACTTTTGAGGCCGCCCTCGACAAAGCGATTGTTGCCCTTAAACGTCAACTCGTTAAGTACAAAGAAAAAGCGGCTTCTCACCGCACAATTGAGAAAGCGGCTCCTCTCCGCACAACAGAGAAAGAGGATTAGTTTAGAAGCTACACAATTTAAAAAAACTTTTTTTCACCCTCAAAAGCCTCGCTACACGCGGGGCTTTCTTATTTTTAGAGCGTGCTTCATGGGCCACTGATTAGGCTGATTAGACAGATTTACACGGATTTACACAGATTTTTCCTAGAAAATCATAAAAAAATCCGTGTAAATCTGTCTAATCAGCCTAATCAGTGGCCCATAACGTCTAAAATGTCGTGTAATCGTTTAAATTTTACAAAAACTTTTAGCACAATGCTTACTTTTAGCCCTTTGATTAACAATTTTTTCAAACCTTTTTCATCAAAATTAATAAAATGGTCAAGAAACTAGCGATTATCGCCCTCTGTGCTGCCTCTTTTGCAGCTTGTAAAAACGACAAAAAACCTACGGAAGCAGAAACATCGGCTGCTGCCGAGGCTATTCCGCCTTCAATTATGGACACAACCGCAATGGCTGCTGAAAACAGTGCGACGGCTGCTGTGTCAGATAAAGAAGTAGCAGCCGCAAAATTAAAATCAGAAAAAGCAGCCGCAGCAGAATCGGCAGCTTCAGCCGCAGCAGCTAGAAAAGCGGCAGCTAAAAAGGCCGCAGATGAGGCAGCCGCTAAGAAAAAAACGGCAGATGCTGCTAAAAAAGCGGATAAAACCAAGGCAAAACCCGCGCCTTCGCCCGTGAAGCCCGTCGTACCTTCGCCAAAAGAAGGTGACAAAGGTGGTAAAATCACTAAAAACCCGGGCGCAACGATTCCCGCACCTGTTGCCGACCCAAATGTCAAAAAACGGAATGGCCGAGACGAGGTGTTTATCCGTGCGGAAGTCGCGCCTTTATACCCTGGTGGCGAGTCTGCGATGATGAAATTTTTGCAACGAAATATCAAATATCCTATTACTGCTAAGGAAAAAGGCGTAAAAGGAACGGTTTTCGTGCAGTTTGTCGTCGAAAAAGACGGTAAAGTGGATGACATTGCCATCGTAAAAAGCGTTGATAAAGCGTTGGATGCAGAAGCCAAACGCGTTGTTACGTCGATGCCAAAATGGGCGGCGGGTTCGCAAGGTGGTATTCCTGTGGCGGTGCAATATGTGTTGCCTGTGAAGTTTGAATTGATTGAGTAAATTTTAGATTTCAGATTTCAAGCAACCATAAATCTGAAATTTGGAATCTGAATCTGAAATTTTTTACCCCTCAGTAGTGCGTTTTATATATTTTTAGAAAAACCTAACGCAGGTTTCAAACCCGCATTAGGTTGATAATCAATAACTTACGGCATTTCTAAATTTTGAAAATATATAAAACGTACGACTCAGTATAAAATGCCAAAAGCCTTGTAAAACAGTTGTTTTACAGGGTTTTTGGCATTTTTATACGTATTAATCGGTTAATTATCGCACTGCGGCGTAGCTGCAAAATCTCGGTAATATTAAATAAACCACCTTTTTTTTTCGCAGTGTAACCGCGAAACCGCTTGTTTTGCGGTTACACCGCATTTAAAATCGTGTATTCGTGCGTTATATTACCTAGATTTTGCAGCTACGCCGCAGTGTGATAAATAACTGATGATTCCGTTTTTAAATAGGCGTTTTCAATCGAATTATTAAACCCTCCAAGAGTTGTTTTCGCTATCTATCCGATAATGCCAAAATTCTATTTGTCCTGCCAATCGGTCAGTCAATTTGCCTATTTTTGCCGCACTATTCAAAGAGTGGTTGCTTTTCAAGCATTTTTTTATCACCAATAACTAACCGATTTATGCGTTTTTTCGTCTTCATTATTAGCTTCTGTTTTCCTACGTTTCTCACGGCTCAATTCAATATGGCCGACCAAATTAGCCAAAATACAACCCTCACACAAGAGGCATTTTTGAGCAATTTTCCTTACAAAACATACCTAAAAGACATCGCTTTTACGGATTTTAAGACTTTGAAAATGCACCGCGATTCGCTCAATGCCGACACGCTGCGGCAGGGTTTGGGCGATGAATTTTTATATGCGTTGGGCGATAATTTTCTGAAATTATATCCCGTCATGGCTTCAACGCAACAGTTGAACGCTAAAATTGGGATTGGTGAAAAATATTTGAGTAAAAAAGCCAATATCACGGGGCAAGACGCGGAGATTTATCAATTGATTGGCTACTTTTTGTTGGGCAAAGTGGCACAAAAAATCGAAGGCGAATTTAAAGCAGGGCGGTTCGATTTGACGCAACCCGAAAACGAAGCAATTATCAATCGTTTGGCAAAAAATAAGGTTTTTCTATCCATTGATAAAAGCGATTGGGACAAAATGCTCGCAGCGATGCAGAAAGGACAATGGAACTATATTTGGGACAGAGTGAATAAGAAAATAAGCGAATATAAGGGAGAAGGCACGTCGGTCAATCAACTAAAATTGGGCAATTTCAAGAGCAAAACGCAAAAAGGCGTCGAAATTTATGCCATCCGCGAGGCCGATAAAACCGTCGGTTACAGTATTTGGATGGAACGCCCCTCAGTAAAAATGGCCTATTTTGCCTCTGGAAAAGCCTACGAACGGTACAGTGCGTTTGCAAAAAACGTGGGCAATAGCGACTGTATTTTAGCGACGACGGGTGGTTTTACAAACGCCCAAAAACAGCCTGAAGGCTTGACAATTGACGCAGGAAAAATGGTCAACGCCGTTTTGAAACCCGAACGGCATGCCCTTGTGATTGTCGAAAAAGACGGTACTATGCGCGTCGAAAACCTCAAAAAAGGCTTTTTATTGCCGTCAACGCAGCGTCAAATTGACCCCCTCAGTAGTTTGCGCGATTATTCGGCTTTGATTGCTTGGGCAAAATCAAGTGGTGCAACTTTGTTTCAAACACAGCTTTTGGCACACAACAATCAAGCATTAATCGAAATATCAAAAGCACCAAATCAACTCCGTGAACGCCGTTTATTAGCTGTCATTTCTGATGCAAACGGCGCATTTCACAACGTTATTTTTTCCATTAATGTCAATAAAAACTTGGCTGTCATTACCGAAGAAATTTTTGACGTGATGAAATCACGCAATAAAAAAGTGGAAGCGATTTTGAATCTCGACGTCGGTTCTTACAACATTTTGCGGGTGATGGATGCCGCAGGGAAAGAAGTGTCGGCTTTACGCGGGCCTGTGAGTATTTATAAAGCGACTAATTTGGTGGTATTTTATAAATGAGATTTGACAACTTTTGAAAAGTTAGAAATAGAAAAATTATAAAGTAACAAATTGCAGCTCGCAATTGATTGATAGTCAGTCGCTTGCAAATTTTTAATTCTTAATTTTTAATTTTTAATTTTCCTATTCAATCTCTAACTTGTTAGAAATCAATATTTTATCAAAATTTAGGCCCCTCAGTATTTTACTTGAATTTAACTAAACGCGTACCCAATAAATGCGTTTTCCATTGATTTCTGCCCAATCTTTTCCCCACGATTTGCGTTTAGAATGGTCAAAAATCAACAAATAGCCTACCGACAAACCCATGCGGTCTAAATAATCTGCCAATTGCAAAAGCCCTTTGTCATGGGCCTCCGAGCCACGCCATATTTTAAGTTCAGCGACGTACAAATGTTGATAGTACGTGATAACAACATCTAAACGGCGTTCTTCTGAAATTTGAGGCTCTTTAAGATCATAACCGCCCCCGTTAATAATTGGTTTTAAAAATGCTAAAAATATCAATCTGCCATCGCGTTCCAAAAACTTTCGGTCTCTATTACTGTATTGTTGGCGCATAAATACTTGAAAATTATCCAAAATATTGACGATATTCAACCCCTGATTTGGTAATAAATAAGGGGTTTTAAAATTGGCAATATCAAATCCATTTCCCGTATTGCCCAAATTAGTTGTCCGCCATTTCCCAATCATCATATTTGAAATAAGTTCTCTATAAAAACGATTATGAATCACTACTTTGCCTTGTTCTGAACAGGCAAAAACGCCGTATAAAACGCCTAAACTTATCAGAGGTATGTAGTCATTATAGTCTATCACATCGCCATTAATCGCTATTGAAAACACAAGTTCAGATAACTCTTGGTTGTTTTCAAGATTTTTAAGAACAGTATCGAAATTAGCATTGTTAGGCTCTCTTAAAATCAATTGAAATGCTTTTTCAACGTCTTTTTCAGACCATTCTTTGGCTGTTTTACTTGGCAAAATATCTTCATCTATTGTTTTACACAAATGACTCACAAAATACGGATAACCTGATGTAAAATAAAATAATTTATCAGCTATCTCCTGTGTATCCATGCTTACACCCGTTTCCTGCACGTAATCGTCTAACATAAATTTTATATCAGTAGGATATAAATTCATATCTACCTTGTAAACAGTCGCTATGTTCCACGGAGAATTGTACTTTTGCTCTTCGTCAGTGCGAATTTTAAGTTTCAAGGATTTAACATCGTGTACGCCTGCAAGGATAACAGAATGGAAAGTCGGTTGTCGTTTTCTATCTAAATATTGATTTCTTAGCAAGGCTAAAAAGCTGATAAACAATTGATTATTGCTACTTTTATCTACTTCATCAATCAATAGAACTACTTTTTTATTCGCCTTCGAGACCAATTCTAAAATCACATCACCAAGGGCTTCCAAGCTATCGGTTTTAGATGCCATTTCGGCCAACCATGGTTTTAATTCGGGCGCAGATTCGTAGGCATACTTCATCAATAGGCGCACAAAACCTTGTGAAAATTTAGCTTCATCATTGAAAATAGCATCGCCAATGCCTTCAAAACTGATGTTGAAAACAACGTATTCACCCGACGCGATTAGCTTGTCAGATATGGTGTAGAGCATCGTCGTTTTCCCGTATTGACGCGGACGGTTGATGATAAAATAGTTGCCTTTTTCAACCATTTTATACGTTTGCGCTACTTTTTCAGCCACATTTGCCATGTAGTGGTCTTCGGGAAAACACAAGCCCGTAACATTAAATTCTTTTGCCATGATTTATACATCATTTTATGGAAAAGACAAAAGTAGTTTTTCCTCGCCATTTATCAAAATAATCTAACGAATACCCCCTCAGTATTTTGGGCATTTTCGCTTGTTTTAAGGCGTTTTAAGGCATGATTCTACTTATTCACCAACTGAATCCCACTAATAAACTGCTCAAAAATCGTCATGATTGCCATCGAATCAATAAGCACCCAACCTGCTACTTTGCCGAATTTCTTATCTTCCAATAGTGCCGCAAAATGAGCAATCGCTTCGTTGTGTTTGTCGGTTTTCAAAAACTTTAAATAATTTTCTAAATTTTTGATAATCAATGACTTATCCAATTTATCCGTCGCATTTCCGTTGAGCCACACCATCATTTGCTCGTTCAAAACGATTAAATCAGGGAAGCGCAATTTCTTCAAAGCGGCTTTATTTTTCTCAAAATCCAATAAAATTTGTTCTGGACTGACGCTCAAAAACGCGGCGAGACTTTTCCTAAAATGCGTTGCGGCTTGCAAACCAACCATCCCTGCAATGATTTTAACATGGCTATTTGTCAACGATTTCAACGGTTTAATCAAATCCGAGACCCGCGCCCACGCACGGCGGTCGGGCGATTTTGACAGGCTTTGTGCGAAACCGTCTTTGTAAGCCAAAGCCGTGTCGTCGCTGTCCAAATACGTCTGATTTTGTTGGATAAATTGCGTTATACGCTTGTCAACGCCCTTTTTATCTGCCCAAATCAGCCAATCTTGCACCGTCGGTTGAAAATGATACACGTTGAAACGCGACACCAAAGCGGGGTCTAAATCAGTCAATTGATACTCGTCACCTTCATTTATCGCCGAAATAACGATGCTCCCTTCGGGCAATTTTTTACCCGCCAAAGTCCGATTTAAGGTCAAATCCATGACAGATTGTAGTATTTCGGGCCGCGCACGGTTCATTTCGTCCAAAAATAAGACCATCGGCTCGTCGTTTTTTGGCCACCAATAAGGCGGCATAAACTCGGAATGCCCCGTCGTTTCGTTTTTAAACATCAAGCCAATTAAGTCGCCAGGGTCGCTCATTTGACCTAGAAAAAACGCCACAACGCGCTGATTTTTACCTTCGTAATACGCCCGAATAATGTCCGATTTGCCAATGCCGTGCTTGCCGACAATCATTAAATTTTGATTGGCAGGTGTTAAATCTAGTATTTCCGCTAATTCAATAACGTCTATTTTAATGGCCATTTTAGTTCTTATTTTTTTAGTAATTATTTAGTTTATTCACAGATTTTTACTGGTTATTTACACGAAGAAATTTACAATACACCTCAGAATCATTGGTTAATTATCGTGTTGCGGCGTAGCTGCAAAATCTTGGTAATATTATACCTAACCCTCATTTTTTTACGCGGTGTAACCACAAAACCGCTTGTTTTGCGGTTACACCGCATTTAAAATCGTGTGTTCGTGGGTTGTATTACCGAGATTTTGCAGCTACGCCGCAACACGATAATTAACAGATAATTCCAAATAGTTTTATTAAATTAAAGCAAACACACCAATTTGATTTACCAATAATCAAAACAGAATTTTATATTGTTGATAAATTCAAAAAAGAGGCCCCTCAGTATAAAAGTCGTTTTGGCAATTTTAGAGAAAAATTTTATATTGTTTTAATTGAAATTGCAAATGCCGTTGTAATTAAAATTTAATAAAAATTTTAAATGCTATTTTAATTAAAATTTAATTCATTTTTACCACTAAACTACGATAATTAACGTCGTCATTGCGAGGCACGAAGCAATCTTTTTGTTTCAGCAGGTTGCTTCGTGCCTCGCAATTGGTGCAAGACCTTAAAGATTGCTTCGTGCCTTGCAATGACGACTTAATTAGTTGCGAGACACGAAGCAATTATAAAAAGCAAAACAATACAAATCGGGTAAATTATATTTCGGAATTATCGGCTTTATGGTACGGCGCACGTTATGGCGCACGTTCGGGGAACTTTAAAAGTTCCCCGAACGTTGAAACGTTGAACCGTATTGATAATCAGCGAGTTACAAATTATTAATTATTGAAAAAAGCTTTTGTACTACAAAGCCGATAATTCCGTTATATTTTATGAATTTCCTTATTTTTTATTTTGTTTTAATCAAAAATATAATTTATTATATTGTAAAATTTGTTTAGCATACTATCTACTACTCTATATGTTCTATTTAGGCCATTAAAATTTGGTATGGTGTTTGTTTGTGTTTAATGATAGCTATTTTGCTGTATTCACTCAACATATATAATAAATTCTAGCATGGCACTTTTAGTTTCAATGGCCTTTAAAAAAGGCTCAGATGACAATTTAGTTGGTTTTACCAACACGGCGCACCTCAAAATGTCCACGAATGCGCAGTACGCGGCGTTCAAATCCTTGTACGACGATGCCGACGTTAAGAAACAGGCGTTGAGCATTTGCATTGCGGCAGCAGTTTTGGGTGGCAAAAATCAAAAGGACGATAAAACCGCAGCACGTAAGGTGTTGACAAAAGTATTGGTGGCGATTGCCCACCAACTTGAAGACAGCGCAAATGACGACGAGCGTTTCGTCACCGATGCAGGTTACGAGATTCGGAACACGAGTCGGAACGTTAAAAAAACGCGGCTTACATCGCTCGCGACGAGCATTGACACGCCGACGTTGAAGGCAGAAAATCTGGACACGCCTTGCTTCGCCCGATTGACGTGGAATGAAGTGGAAAATGGCATTATTTACTTGATTCGGCACAAAAAACAATCCGAAACGGTGTGGCAAAGCGGCAATCACTCGGATGGCGATGCATTTACTTTTACAAATCTCGAATCGGACACGGTGTATGAGTTTGAAGTTTCCGCATTAGGGCCAAACAATTTGACAAGTAGTTTCGCTCGGGCAATTCCTGTTTATGTGTCGTAGTTTGATGTACGATGTACGCGGCGTTAGCGTAACGCGACCTTGTTGTGCTACAGTATTGCTTGATTTTAACGCTATTATTTATAAAAAAAGCCGCTTCAACTCTACAGTTGGGCGGCTTTTTATTTTTTTAGACCCCTCAGTATTTTGGCAATTTTGGCGATAAAAAACGCTCAACGAATCAAAGTAATATCGCCTTTTTTGATGACTGTTTCTCCATTTTTAAACACAATTTCGGCAACATACACATAGACATCGGGTGGGAGTAGGCCGTTATTTAACGCGCCATTCCAACCTGCCGATTCATCGTTTGGCAAAATATTGATTGCTTGAAAAACCAAACCGCCCCAACGGTCAAATATCTTTAGTGACTTGATTGTCAAGATATTACCGCCGTCTTGGATGTAAAAAATGTCATTGTTTCTATCGTTATTTGGCGAAAAAATATTGGGAATAAACACGCGTTCGCAGTCTTGAAATTTGACATTTGTCGTCGCCGAATCCACGCCGCAACGATTGGCCACAACGACACTGTAAGTCCCTACTTTTGCCACAGGGTATTCCGCTTGGTTCGAGCCATCGCGCCAGCGATACGTCGCTTCGGGATATTTCGCATTGAGAATCAATCGTTTACCTATACAAATTGTCGTATCACTCGGAAAACGCACAGATACTGAGGGGGTCGCCAAATAGCCTACGCGCACGCTATCGGCAGCAAAACAGCCATCGCGCTCTAAATTAACGGTATATATGCCTGCTTTTTTAACCGTAAAAACGGAATCTTTTGAGCCGTCTTGCCATCTGAATTTTGCGTCTTTTGTCAAGGGTGAATGGGCAGAAAGTCGCAAATCTTTACCTGTACACAATTGCGTATCGCGCCCGAGTTCAACGCTCATGGGATTGCCGCCGACGTTTACGCGAACGGTATCCGTGCGCGTCCGACGGCATTTATCGGCTACTTCGACGCGGTAAATCGTCGTCGTATCAGGTGCCGCAAACGGGTCGGCGATATTCGGGTTCGACAAACCTATTGTTGGCGACCATCTGTAAGTCACGCCGCCGTCTGCCTTCAATTGCACGCGGCCACCCTTGCAAATAATGGTGTCGGCAACCGATTTATCCAAAAAACTGGTGTAACGCAAACAGATTTCCTGCACATTTGACAAGCCGCCCGTTGACGACGTAAAGCCCCAATATACATTTGGGTCACCGCCAAAAATCGTGTTCACAATGTCGCCCGTGTAAGACAATCGCTCAATACATTCGTAAAAAATCTTCAACGTTTTGGTCGTTGCATTCCAAGTGACGCCAAAATCGTGCGATACACAGTCTTCGACATTGCTGTTTTGGGCATCAAAACCGACGGGACCCGCCAATCTGTTGCGCGTTGCATGGTTCACATCGCCGTCTTTGTTGATAGAAATATGGTCAAAAATTGGGTCAGATAAGTTTGTATTTTGATACGTATCCATTTCAATTCCAATGCTTGGCTGCACATTCAGAAAACCCAAGCCTTGACCGACTGACCCGACGGAGGTACTGAGGGGTTGAAAACCAAACACAATGCCATCCGCACCATTGCCGTCTTTGCAGCCAAATTTGATGTCTAAAACAACGTCAAAAGATTCGTTGAGATTGATTTTAGTGGCGTTCCAAATCGACCCTGCTTTGTTGAGTTGATCGGGTGTGAGCTGATAGCAACGGTCGCTCGATTGAGTAGCCGAGCCGTTTAGGATAAATTGTGCTGTTAAATATTTTGGCAGCAAAAGGAATAGGACGTATAAAAAAATATTACTTTTCATCGCGCTTGTTGTTGAATTTAGATTGCAAGGTTTGTTTATTTTTGGAAAATAAATGCGATTTTTTTTTTTTTGCATTACGCTATTTTCTCCACCGCACAAAAAAAGCCGTTGCAATGAACGCTGCAACGGCTTTTTTTTACAAATAATCGATTAAGGCTTTGCCGTTTTGCTAGGCTTAACGTCAGGTTTTGGAACAACTGTGTTGCCATTTTTACCTTCTGTTTTGTAAGCTGAAACGGGTTTACCGATGCCATTTGACCTATCAGCAGGGGCTTTTTTGACGTTTTTAGAACCTTTGTCCTTGCTCATCTTTGATTGATTTTAATGACTCACAAACTGGTGAGGGCAGGTAAGTTTTGGCCGATTTTGACTGCAAAAATTTTAGTTTTAAAAGTTAATAACTTGATTATCAATGATTTAAAAATAGAAATCTAACGCTCAAAATTTTATTACCATTTCCGACAAACAATGATAGGTGTTTTTTTTGACAATGCGTATTATTTTTTATCCCCCTCAGTATTTGGCCATTTTATCTTCCAAAGTGCAAAAAAAAAAGTCAACTTGCGGCGCGTTATTTACAAAAATGATTGGTCAAAAAAACTTATTTACTGCGGCAGGAGCAAAACGCCAAAATATTTGCATCTTATGGTATAATTTTTCGTAATAAAATAGCGGACGCAGGGTTCAAATATTTTATACTTAAAAATTCCATACAATATGCTTTTTTTTGGCACAAACGACGTCCGCATTACCGCTTATACGCCCTTTGAATTGGGTATTTCCAACAATCCCAATTCAGGATTTAGCATCGAAATTCGCCAACATTACGTCCATATTTTGCAATTGCCCATCGTTCCGATTCATAAAACGTGGCATATTCGCAAAGGCGCGCAATTGACGCCGATGCCCGAGCCTTACAAACAGCAAATTAATAAGAAAAAAGCCACCGCTTATACGCCTTTGCATACGTGTACGGGTGTGTTGTTCGTCGTTGCGGCGGTTTTAGCGTATTACGTCGTTTATCCAAAGTATAAAGCCGAAAGACACCGCGCTATTTTTGAAAACGTAGAACCTGCGCGTGTTTCTATTTAAAACCCGATTTTCCCTTTTTTCTTACCGTCTAAATCATGTTTCAAACCCGCCATTCTGATAGCCGTCACGGCGGCTTCCACGCCTTTATTACCGTGTTTTCCACCCGCACGGTCAAGGGCTTGTTGTTCATCATTCGGCGTCAAAAGACCAAAAATAAAAGGTTTTGACAGCGTAATCGACAGATTTTGAAGCGCATTGGCAACCGACAAATTGATGTATTCATCATGTTTTGTTTCGCCTTTTATGACACAGCCCATGCAAATTACCGCATCAACGGACGGAAAACGTGACGCCAAAAGCCGCGCCGCCGTCGGCAATTCAAACGCTCCAGGCACTTGGGCTACGTGGATATTGTCCTCCTTTGCGCCATGTTTCAACAACGTTTCGATGCAGCCTTCATACAAAGCGTGCGTAATATGTTCGTTCCATTCAGCCACCACAACGCCGAAAATCATGTCAGCCGCCGAAGGAATTGTCGCGTCGTTGTAAGACGATAAGTTTTTTAAATTAGATGCCATTTTTTGAATTAAAAGTTAAAAATTAAGAATTAGTTACGGAATTATCGGTTTTATGTCGCAAATCAATTTTTGAGTAAAAAAAGGCATTTTTGTGGCAAAAGTGGCAAAAGATTTAGGAAATTTGCAAAATTTC
>JAYSRS010000043.1:0-2379 GCA_043720935.1 Saprospiraceae bacterium | reverse complement strand
CAAAATACTGAGGGGGTATCAGATTTAGGAAATTTTGCAAATTTCCTAAATCTTTTGCCACAAAAATGCCCTTGTGACGCATTCGTTTAAGACGATTTTTATTGAACAACCACCCGCTTGTTCAACACACCTTTTTCGGATTCAACGGTCAAAATATACGTGCCATTTGCCATGTTCGATACTGAAAGCGACTGTACGGAGAATCCTGCCGCAAAGCGACGGTTTTCCGTTTGCATCAATTGACCCGTGATGTTGTAAAGTTTTACGCGGGCATCAAAAGCGTTGTCGCTGTTCATTTCGAGCGATAAATTTTGCGCTTTACTGAGGGGGTTTGGCGAGACGCCAAAATGGCTTACACCTGCGATTTCGTTGGTTGCGTTGAGCGTTCCCGTCGTAAAATTGCCTGTAAATGATACATTATCGCAGTTTTTATAAGGCACAACGGCCTTAACGCGCCAGTAATATCTAACACCTGACACCCAAAGTCCTGCGGCATTATTGGCGTTGAAATTCGCATCCGAAGTCGTAACAACTTGGATTTTTGTCCCCGTTCCAAAACTCGTAAAACGGCTTACTTCAATCGTATAGCTGATAGCACCAGGCACATCAGCCCAGTCAAATTGTACATTATTAAAAAAATTGGTGGTAGAACCAACGGCAGGACTAATGAGCGATGGCATAGAACCCGTCAAAAGCGGTATTGACGCGTTTCGCAAATAGGCCCGTCTAGGATGATTGAGGAGATTGGTACGCATGGCACTTTTTTGTTCTGTCGAAAACTTCGACAAGCAGTTTAAAAAATAGCCCATGATATTCGTCTCGTCAGGATTAACGGCAACGCAATCAGGGTCTTTTACAATACCTGACCAACTGCAACCGCCACCCCAGCCAAAACCTAAATTATAGTCTTCGGGCGTGTCGCAAAAACCGTCGGCAGCCACACTACAGTTGCTACTTGCACCCATTCGTGCCACTTTTTCTACTTGAATCGCCCGACCATTGTAGGCAACCGTTGCAGGCGCACAAGGCGCAGCAGCAGTGGGGTATTCAGTCGCTTCCCAACCATAAAAAGTGTGTGGTAATGTGAACATATGACCCGCTTCATGGGCAATTGTGTGCGCATTTCCTGCATTGACTTGGCTATTGCTACATACAATCCAGTCATAGCTATAATTGCCATCGCCATTAGAATAATACGCCAAAACAGTGCCTGTTCCTGTACCATCACCTGCATTATTTGTCAGGTAAATGTTCATTGCATCGGTTTTTTTAGTCGTTATCATGCGGTTCGTACCTCCAAAAGATTGTGGGCCATTGTACAAGGCATCTAGGTTGATTTCGCTAAAACCCTTGATATAAAACTGCATTTCTAAGCCATTGTCTTCGTAGATTTTGTTCCACGCGCACAACATTTCAGCAACGTTTGCTTGTGTCGTGCGGCCTGTACCATCACTTTTAGCGACCATGTGAAACCAAACGGGAATGTAAGAAACGGCGCGCGAAGCCGTTACATTTGGGTAGCGGTTGCGGAGTTCTACCATGTCTCGGTACGAAGCTGCTTGCGTTTCCATGGACGTACCGCATTGCAGGTGATTGTGCGCCGCCGCGTTTTGAGCGCGCATACTAAGGGGTGTCAAAAAGCACCCGAATAAGAAAAGTATCAATCCTTTTTTCATGAACTTGGCCTAGTTGATATGAATTTTTATATAAAAAATGGTAATAGTTTGCCCCAAAACCTCGGGCGCGATTTTTTTTTTTGATAATGGATGGTTGACGGGGAAGGTTGCGAAATAACGATTAAGAACGTTAATGACTGAAAGACAAGCAAAGGTAAAACGAGTTTTGGGATTTGGTACGTTTGACTCAAAATTTACTGAATTGTGGTTATTAATAGAAGCCCGTTAAAGTCGAAACGCCTTGCAAAATTTAATTTGCAAGGCGTTTCGACTTTAAATCAGTACATGAAATGAGAATTAGCTAATTATTTCAAGTTTAATTTCTCAAACAATACTCTATTTCGTTCCTTTGAATCATTTAATAATTTGTCGAAACTAATTATTTCAACATACATATTGTAATTTTTATTAAAAGCAAAATAACCATCGCCGCTTGGTAGTAAAGTATAACCAGAGTCAGTAGCATAAGCCTTTAATTTTTTTGTCAAATCACAAATAATGTCCGTTACGACCTCCCTTGAATTAGCGCAATAATGTATTTTATTATCAACTCTATTGCTGTATAATTTTACAATACTTAACTTAAATGTATTATTATTAACTATCGGAATTATCGGCTTTGTGGTACAAACCTATTTTCTAGTAAAACCTTAATACGTAAAGCGTTGATTACCAACATTTACGAAATCTTAAAGATTTCGTA
>JAYSRS010000042.1:0-2384 GCA_043720935.1 Saprospiraceae bacterium | reverse complement strand
AGAACAAATCGTTCAACGTTTCGTCCTCCCAATCTATATCTTGTTCCCAGTCAATGATTTGTTTGCCTTCATCACTGGATTCAATATAGTGGTCGAGTTTAGCGTGTGCCAATGAATCGGCAACCCACTGAATGAATTGGCGATATTCATTGTTCGTGATTTCTGTATCGTCCATGAAGAAGCCTGCGATAGAGATAGACTTCGGACGGTTCACGTAACTGCGGCTCATATCCTCGTCACTTGGACCCGCATGGAATGTTCCCGAAGGAATATACACCATGCCATAAGGGTTAATCCCGCGCCATGTCGGTCGGTCTTGTGCTCCGACCAATTGACCATTCTCTTTCTTGCCGCACGAAGCCACAGTTAGCCCCAAGGCAATCAGCATCAAAAGTGCTTTTGATTGTCTTTTCATTGCTTTAAATTCTCGTTTTTTTCCTCGATTTGTGAAACAGGAAGCGCATATAGTTAAAAAAAACGCCCAAATGTAGAGTCTTTTCCAAAGATAAAAAAACAGATTAAGTTTTTGTTTGAAGAAATTGGTAGATTCTCAATTGTTCCGTCGCTGAATAATGTGTGAAAAACGCGTTTTTTTTGTTAAAAGTATGTGTAATCGATTTTTTTTTTGTGACGCTAATGTAGGCACTTTTTTAATTTCTGTCTAACATTTTTAAGGTATTTAACACTTAGTTATGAAAAATCAACTTTAAAATAATAAAATATACCCAAAAGTTCGCAAATATATGTCATTGACAAAAAATAAAACGTTATAATTTGATATTTAGCCGTCGTTTGCAAATTTTAATTTAAAATTTATTTGTAACAGTTCATGGCTTGTGAAAATTTTATCGCCTTTTTGAAATTTGACACTTGAAATTTTTTCAAAATCTTGGATTATAAATAATCGGGGGCAATTTCCCTTTTCCGAGCGCTCTGCCAAGATTATATTGCAAGACAATTTCATGCGACCCGTTGTTGACTGTTTTCAAAGCCGACAAGGAAATATCGTAGGCGTAAGCTACCGTTAATTTCGGATTAAGCTGAAAACCGCCTAAAACGACAAGCGCATCTTGTGTTGTTTTGGAATATCCTCTGAACGTTGAACCAACAAAAAAATTATTGTCGTAACGTAAAATTGTTGAAAAATTTGCTTGCGTTTGTAGGCCATCAGATTGGACAAATACTGAGGGGTGCATTGTGAACCCCGCGAATAGATTAAAATGAGTCGCTACGAAAACGGAGTAATGACGTTTCAACTGTAATTGGGTCACGACTTGTTTATCTAATGTGAGCGTCGGTTTGTTTAAATTTGATACAACGAGGCCAATATCTAGCTTGTTCGTTTTGAAATAAACACCCGCATCAAAAATCGGCACTGTACCGTTTACATTGACACTATTCAAAAATTTATCTTGATGGTCAATCACGCCTTGATTGTAATCGCCTTCAGGTGTCCGCAATTTTGACCCATCTAATGCACCTTGCAAAATGCCACCTGATGCACCGATTGACAATTGCCCTTCTCCCATTTGCCGAATAAAACTGTAACTCGCTTTTGCCGACAAACCGCGTCGTGCGCCAATGCTTTCATTCTCAATTGCAATCCCTATGCCCGAACTCAAAATACTGAGGGGTACGGACACGTTTATATATTGTGTCGTCGGACTACCTTGCACACCGACCCATTGAGAGCGAAAACCACCCGTTGCAACAAGCGTTTTGTCAAGGCCAGCCGCCGCAGGATTTGCGCCATAAGGATTCAACATATACAAGCTGTACTGTGGCGTTTGTTGCGCCCAACTCGTTGATAAACAAAGACTTGCGTATAAAAAGATGTACACTTTTTTCATGGAAACGCTCGTTTTAAAACGTTAAGACTACTATAAAATACGTGCAAATAATGGGGCAAGTTCCAAAATTTATGGTAAGTTGTATGTATTTCAGTCCTTAAAAAATTTAGAACGGCAAATTTAGGTTATTGCTGACCAAAACGAAGAAGCATTGAAAGCACTTGACCGCCCTTTTGCACTCGCTGTGCTTGCGGCCAAATATACATTAGATACTGAGGGGGTCGAAAATGAGCGTCAGCGTTTTCTATTGAAACAAAAAATCTTTGAATTAGCCGAAAAAAAGCAGTTTCCTGTTCACAAACTCGAACAATTGCTTAGTTTTGTGTTTGATTATATGCTCCTTTCGGAAGACATGGAGAACGAATTTAAAGCATCATCATCTATTTTTTCACCATCAAATACAGATAACATGGTCATAACAAGAGGACAACGTGCCTTAGGAATGTGAAATAAATAAAAGCGTATTTTACGGGCTGTTTTTCGCTGCGCGAAAAAGACGCCCTTTAAAAGATTTTTTAAGGAGGCAGCTTGTTT
>JAYSRS010000041.1:0-20433 GCA_043720935.1 Saprospiraceae bacterium | reverse complement strand
CTTAAAAGTTGGGGTTAGTCATAAAAGTAAAAACTATCTATCTATTTCATTTTAAATATTTTACACATTAAAAAATATTGCTGCACAGTAGTTTAGTTATGGACGGATTATTATTTAAAAAAACGACTGAAATATGTAGTGTTTCGATGGTTAAGCGTGTAGCGGCTCTATTGGATTTAGACCCGTTTGATTACTCGAATGGCGATATTTTGCCATGGGGTTGGCACTTTTTTATGCTCGCAGGAGAAACGCAAAAATCGGCTTTGCGGTCAGATGGCTTCCCTGGATTAGGCGTTCCGATTCCCGATTTGGGCTTGCCAAGATTGCTTTTGGGCGGTAGAACGGTGGTTTATCAAGGCGATATTATCATGGGTTCTGATGTTGAAAAATCAAGTTTTGTTAAACATATTACAGAAAAAAACACGGCTTCGGGACGCATGGCAATTGTAACAATTCAGCATGAATTGCGGCCTGTTTCAGAACTCAATCCAGCTATTATTGAAACGCAAACCTATATTCTATTGGAAGCCAGTAAGGTATCTAAACAGGTGGAAAAAACAGTTATTCCTTTTATTCCAACCCCCAAACATCAAAAACAAATTACACCCGACGAAACGCTTTTGTTTCAATATTCAGCCTTGGGTTTTAACTCTCATAAAATCCATTTAGATAGAGATTACGCGCGAAATGTGGAAGGATTACCCGATTTGGTGGTGAACGGCGGCTTGGCAACGCTGCTTTTAACTGAATTTTTGAGGACTGATTTAGGGCTAAAATTAACGGATATTAAAGTAAAATACGTTGCGCCCTTGTATTGTAATCGAAAAATGACGCTTTATACTGAGGGGGGTGAAAAAAAAGGATATTTCAAAATATATGATAATAATAATAATGTAGCAGTAGAAATGGAAGTAAATATAAAATGAATAAGAATGGCATTTAAACCACTAAAAGGCATAAAAATATTAGATTTAACAGCCGTCGTCGTTGGCCCTGTTGCCACTTGGCGATTAGGGCAATATGGGGCGGATATTATCAAAGTAGAAAATCCTTCGGGCGACCTTATGCGGGGGCTTGGTGGTCTGTCGCCGACGGGTCAACATTCGGGGGCTTATTTGCACCTCAATCGAGGCAAACGCAATATTTGTCTCGACCTCAAAACGCAAGGCGGCAAGGATATTTGCCAAAAATTAGTGGGATGGGCGGATGTCGTTGTTGCCAATATGCGCCCCGATGCGTTGGAACGTTTGGGCTTAGATGCGACCACAATTAGGTCAAAATATCCCGATAAAATTTATTGTTTGATAACAGGCTACGGTACGGATGGGCCTTATTCAGGACTGCCAACTTATGACAGCGTTTTGCAAGGGGCTTCGGGTGTTGCAGGTTTGACAATGGCGCGTGATGGTAAACCGACTTATGTGCCGTTGCACAATTTGGCACTATTGACTGTTTGGTGCATTGTGCAGGGATTGTAGAATCGGGAGGGATGCTGTCTATTACAGAAGTTGATTATGATAAAATATTGGATGTGAACCTCAAAGGCACGTTTAATATCTGTAAAAGTGCCTTGAAAATTTTTACGGAAAAGCAATCGGGCGTTATTGTCAATCTGGCTTCATTGGCGGCACAACGGGGCGGCGGATTGGTTGGTGGCGCGCATTATGCCGCTTCAAAAGGCGGTGTTATCAGTTTGACCCGTTCTATTGCCCGAGAATTCGCGCATATCAATATTCGAGCGAATGTGATATGCCCTGCCATGATAGAAACGCCGATGTTGGATGGACTTACAGAAGCACAATTAATGGAAGTTATTGCAGGTATTCCCTTAAAACGCGTAGAAAAAGCGGTCGAATTAGCGGGTGCGTGCTTGTTTTTGGCTTTCGACCTTTCGGGTTTTACCACAGGCGCAACGATTGATGTCAATGGCGGGATTCATATTCACTGAAAATGAGTAAAATACTGAGGGGGTGTCAAAATTATAATTCATTCATTTTTAATAATTTAAACGAAATATCAAGATGTATTCAAAATTATTTTCATTTACCTTATGCTTACTCGCCCTGTCAAATCTTTATGGGCAGCAAAATTTCAGCCGCGCTTTTCAGCCGCCTAACGTTGTTTACAAAACACCTTATGGCAATAACCCCCAAGCAGGGCGTTATGTACAAGCAAAAGATGCCAAATTGTACTACGAAGTTTATGGAAAAGGGCAGCCCGTTGTGTTGCTGCATGGCGGCTTATTTGGCTCGACTGTCGAATTTACTGATTTTATCAATAAATTGAAGAAAAACTATCAAGTCATTGCTATTTCCACGCGTGGTCATGGCAAATCTGAATTGGGTACAGAACCGCTTACCCTTGAACAACGTGCGAATGATGCGATGGCAGTTATTAATGCGGTAACAAAAGACAGTGTGATAGTCATTGGATTCAGCGACGGCAGTTATGCAGCCTATCAATTAGGCGCGTTGTATCCCCATCAAGTAAAAAAAATGATTGTCATGGGTGCAGGAGAATTGTATCCAGGTCTAAGAGAATTCAATTTCACGGCAAAGCAAGCTATGGAATTTGATAAACCCTTCATTGAACAACAATTAAAACTCATGCCCGAACCCAATAGAATAGAAGAAATGTTTGCAGGTGTGCGTAATTGTTACAACAAATTAACGGTCAGTAAGGACTTATTAGGCGCGGTTAAATGCCCCGTTTTAGTCATGGCAGGTGACAATGACGGCGGCAATCCTGTTGAACGGGTCGTGAGTGCTGCGCTATATTCCCAAACATAAAATCAGCATCATACCTAACACGGGTCATGGCTGTTTTTTAGAGAATTTTGAAGCAACTTGGGCGAGTATTGCGCCTTTTTTGAAGAACTAAAATGTGTAAATCTTATGCTTGAGCTTAAATAATCGGGCATTTACTGAGGGGATCTGCACGTCTAATTTTAGTCTGTATAGCGTTCAATGATACTTAAAATTTCTTTATCTGAAATATCAGACACTTCATTCTTATCATAAATCGTCAATAAATCAATTTGGTCATTGAGTAAGCGCACGTAAGTAATGACCCGTGCGCCACCTCTTTTTCCAACGCCTTTTGACGCAATCGCCAAACGAATTTTATAACAATTCATGCCAATCGGCGTACCCAAAGTAGGGTTTTCGGTCAATTCAAGTTCAAGCTGTCGCAATTCATTTAAAAGCGAAGGGAATTTTTTGACCAAGTGTTTGAATTCACGCTTAAAACGTGGGATGGCTCTAATCGGCATAGTGTATGTTTTTTTCAAGATTCAATTCCTGCTCCACTTCGTCCAAAAAATCAGCGAGTGATTGTCCTTTTTCGCCCGTTCTGTCATTGTGTCGCACTTCTTGCATAGCCGCCTCAATGTCAGAAAGGACATCAGCCTTCGTTTTGGGCGATTCCTCGGCAATTTTAAACGATAATTGAAAGCGGCGGGCTAAATCCATCAACCTCTGAAAATCAGCATTGTTGGATTCAGTTTGAAAAGTAACTGTTACCATATCTAATAAATTTTAACGTATTTATAAATCTAGTGCGAAAATAGCGGATTTTTTTTGGAAAAATACTGAGGGGTCTATTTTCAACGAAAATTTTATCTTTGTCAGCAATTTTAGAAGACATTTTTAGAAGAAATATTTTATTGTCGTTTTGTTTGTCAATGGCAACAATGGTCTAAAATATTAAAAATAAGTAAAAAGCCCAATGTTGTGAGACGTTGGGCTTTGTTTTTTATCGAAATACTGAGGGGTATATTGCATTTTTTAAAAATATTAAATGGATAAATACCAATTATACAATTTTTTATTTTAACAAGCATTAAAAAGTAATTTATAAAATTGTATGCCGAAATAAAAATTAGGCGTACATTAGCTTCACTATTTTCATCAAATTAAAAACTTTCACTATGAAAAAACCGACTACGGAAGAAAAAATTATCGTTGATTTAGATGGTAATATGAAAGAAGCAATTGATGCGTTTTTTGAAGATTGGCTGCTGTTTTTCTTTCCGAATTTGCATCCACTCGTTGATTTTTCAGTTTCTCCGATTGCGCTTCAACAAGAGTTTCAGAATATTATTGCTTTTGCAAGCGGTAAGAAAAAAGCAGTTGACAAACTCTATCAAATAACGATGAAGCCTGTTGAGAAAACAGTCGGACGCGGTAAAAAAGGGACTCAAAAGCCCGTGCGAGAGATTATTTTGCTGCATACGGAGGCTGAAACGTCGCCAAAATCAACTTTCACGCGCCGCGTGTTTTTGTACGCCGCCGTTGCGATTGCCAAATACCACAAGCGATTGACGGCTTTGGTGATTTATAAGGGTAAAAAAGTGCCTAAAAATCGTAACTACTTTGAAATGGCGTTCCATGGCACGTTGCTGAGTTACCTATTTAACGTTTATGTTGTTGCTGAGCAAAATGAAGAAGATTTGTTGAAAAGTGACAATATTTTCGCCTTAATTATTTTAGCGATTAAATACGTTATAGATTCGCCTAATGATTACGCAAAAAGGTTTGGATTTAAGAAAAAACTCTTTTCTTTGCTGTTGGAACGTAATTATCCCGTAGAGAAACG
The DNA here is from genome assembly GCA_043720935.1 of Saprospiraceae bacterium. Lineage (GTDB taxonomy): Bacteria > Bacteroidota > Bacteroidia > Chitinophagales > Saprospiraceae > JAAFJT01. The sequence goes on along the minus strand of JAYSRS010000041.1, from coordinate 15,837 downwards.
GCGAAAACTCATTATATTTGTGAATGAAATTCTACGTATTCCCGAAGATTTACAAAATGATTTTATTAAATTTGCTTACGCAAAAGTTCATAATAACGATAACGATATGAAGACTCAAAAAATAGACAATAGCGTAAAAGGCCGTTTGAAACGGTCTGAAAAGGAATGGGCAGACGCCTTTACTGAGCTGTTTTACGGCGCACCCGTAGAAAAATTACTTGAAAAAAATACTGCTGATGTAACAAAAGTTGTAACTGCTGATGTAACAAAAGCTCAAAAAGAAGCGGCTGAAAAAAAGATGAATGGCATTGTCCTCCATCTATACCACACGATTGGGTTGTCTATTAATCAAATAGCAGAAACTGTTGATTTGAGTAGCAGTAAGATAGGGGCAATTATCAATCAAGCAAACGAGGAGGAGAGAAAATGACCCCCTCAGTATTGTGTGCTTTGTCCAATAAAAACATGAAACATCCCGAATTTTCTTGTTATAAAATTCGGGATGATTCATGTTATTTTCTAATATCACCAATGTCCAAGGATTTTAATGCGTCTTAAATTTCCTTAACAAACGCCGCCACCTGCGCCGTCAACTTCTCATTCCCTAGCGATTCAGCGACCGTAATTGCTTCATTTTGTTTGCGTTTTGCACCGTCAAAATCGCCAACTTTGACCAAAATTGTCCCCATTTCTACGAGGGTTTGGCCTAAAATGAGCTGATTGTTGATTTTTCGAGCAATGTCTGCCGCTTCCTCAAAATGGAACAAAGCCTTCAAAAATTCATGCTCAAAAGCGGCTACTTCACCCGCGCCTTGCAGGGCTTTGGCGACGCCTTTTTGGTAATTCAATTGACGACATAATTTAATACTTTCTTCAAAATGATGCGTTGCTGATGTTAAATCGCCCTTTGTCGCGTTGAGGCGTCCTATGAGTTCGTGGGCAATTGCCGTGCCTTGTCGGTCGCCTAATTCTAGGCACATTTTAAGGTCGTCGGCGAGAAACTCGGTAGCTTTTTCAAAATTGCCTTTCACGCGCCACACGTTGCCGATGCAGCCCAAAGCGATGGACGTAAACTGTTTATTTCCAAGGAGTTGGCACAATTCTAAGCCTTTTTCAAAGCACGGCAAAGCGGCATTTTCGTCCCCTTTTTCAAAATAAACGATGCCTAAATTGACCCAAAGCGTCGCCGCACCACCTAAATCACCCGCCGCTTCCACCAATTCTAGTTCTTGTTTTTGAACAGCGACCCCCTCAGTATAATTGCCTTGATTCATGAAAGTCAAGCCCAAATTTGACACAATTTGCGGTGCAATCCGAATGTCGTTTTCACGGCCAATTTGAAGGCTTTTCAAGAAATAATCTTTTGCTAAATCATAATCTCCTTGACGAAAATAGAGGTTGCCCAAATTGCCATAAGCCCGCGTAGTTCCTTGATTGTCAACGATTTGTTCACAATAATTGGCCGCTTTTCCCAAATAAATGCGCGCATCTTTGTAGTTGCCTTTCAGCAAAAGCAAAGCCCCGAGCGCGTTGTGCGTCCGACCTTTCAAGGGCAAATTGCCCGTTGCCGCCGATTTAAAAAGAGCCGCATGAAAACTAATTTCTGACTCCGACCAACGGCCAATAAGTTGCAAAACTTCGCCTTTTTTGACCAAGGTTTTGACAATTTCTGTCTCATCTTCCGAATTTTTCAACAAGCGGTCATAAAATTCAAGAGCTTGAACATTTTGGAAATTGCGACGGGCAAAATCAGCCGCTTTTTTCAAATACTCATTCGTTTTTAATTTAATTTCAGCTTGCGCGTAATGAAACGCTAAATCCACAAAACGCTGCTCAATGTTGTCGGCATATACCTTTTCAATCGCCTTCGCAATCATAAAATGCAACTCCCGCAACCGCGTTCGCATCTGCATATCGTACACGGTCTCGCGGAGGAGTGAATGCCTAAAAATGTAGCGCAATTCGTTCATGGCGCGCCAAATTTGGCCTTTTTCGGCGTTTTTAATTTGCTCACGCAAAACAATTTGCCCGTTGCCATTTCGACGCACGTATTCAGCGTGTTGCAAAATAACTTCGCTCAAAATTGGCAACTCAAATTCACGGCCAATAACTGCCGCCGCTTTGACGGTTTCTTTCAAAATAATGGATAATCTATCAATCCGCGCCGTCAAAATAGCCGAAATTGAATTGGAAATTTTAACCGTTTTATCCTTCGCAGTCCACTGATTATCAACAAGTTGCAATAAATTATTTTCTATAAAATACGCCAAAATCTGTTCCGCATAAAACGGATTGCCATTCGTTGAACGCCCTAACATATCAGCAAATTCGTCATGAATACGACCCCGCAATTTGGTTTCAGCCAATTGTTTTAGTCCTGCCGCCGTCAAATTATTCAAATCAATTTCAGAAAAACGGATTTTTGAAGCAACTGCTTTTTCAGAAGACCCCCTCAGTATTTCACCCTCAATGAGGGCGTTTTTAGCATTTTCATCGTCATAACGGCTCGTAATCAAGAGTAAAACGGGTGCGTCATGGATTTTTTTGGTAAAATTCCGCACCAAAGTCGTCGAATCCGCATCAAACCAATGCCCGTCTTCTAACTCAACCACCAAGGGCTGAACGCGTGAAATAGACAAAAACAGGTTTTCAATCGCCGCAAATGTATTGTCATAGCGCCCCTTCGCATCCAACTGTTCCCAAAGCGAATCCGCAAATGACAGACCCACCAAAGCCGCCAAAACCGAGCGCGTCCGAATCAATTCGGCCCCCTCAGTATAAGCCGATTCGGGCAACGAACGGACGAGGGATTGGAACGTATTTTCAAAATTATTCCCATTTTCGCTTGCAGAATGCTCGACGGATTGTTTGAAATAATTTTTTAAAAAATATAAAAACGGATTAAAAGGTTTTTTCAAAATTTGGTCAGACTGACAGCCCGCCCAATGCAATTTCAAGACCTTTTCCAATTGCGCCCGAAGCTCATACGTCAGTCGGCTTTTGCCAATCCCCGCCTCGCCCCAAACGTAGGCCACACCGCCCGTCGCACCGCCCAAAGTGAGCGTTGCAGACTCCACGAGCGTTGTCAATTCGGCATCTCGACCGACCATTGCGCCGCCGAAAATGGGCTTTTCTTCTATCTTCTTTTTTGTTAATTTGAACGTCGGTACGGCCTCCGCAAAACCCTTGTAATGCACATCGCCTTTGGGTTCAAATTCAAAACTTTTTGCGTGTAAAACGTGCTTATCTACAGCGATTTCGCCCCAATCGGCGGCCAAAGCGAGCCGCGCCGCGAGGTTGACTTGCGTTCCAACAATCGCATACTGACAACGTTCCAAACCGCCGATAATTCCCGCATACGCCACACCCGCTGTGACACCCGCCCGAAACCGCAACGGTCGCCGCACTTGCAGGTGACTTGCTGCGTCTTTTATCGCCAAAAGGCATTCAAGCGAACGGTTTAAGTTATTTTCGTAAGCAGTAGGTGCGCCGAAAAAACCGACCATCAAACCGCCTTTATCGCCAAAATCCAACTCTTTGAAATAGCCACCAAAGGCCGTAAATTGAGCCAAAACGACGGCTGAAAATGCTGCTAAATCGTCATGTGTTTTGACATTATCGAAAGAAATAAAAATGGAAATGACATCCCTAAATTCCGCTTTTTCGTTGAATTCAAGAACGCTTGAAGGCAGAAATTGAGCAATTACGCGGTTAGATGCGCCGTTTTTTATCTTTTTTTCCTTGAAAATCGGTTTTATAGAGGGGGGGTAGTTTTGTTTTAATTCAAAGAAATTAGCGGCGGAAACCTCGACGACGTTGTGCGCGCTGACGTTGTAAAGCGATGCGTCATCTAAAATTTTCAAAAAATGGGTATCAAAAATAATCTGTTGTGGCTCGGCTTCTTGCTCTGCCGCCGCCGCTTGATCAATCGCCAAACCACGGAAATAAAACGTTTTTGGCGACACGCCAACAATGCCCCATTCTATTTCGCCGAAGGACAAACCGACGCGCAAATTGATGCGAAAATCGCCAAATTTGGTCTGCCACAACGGGTTTTCGTTAAATCTATCTCGGAAGGAAAAAGCGATATTTGATACCGTTTCGGCCTGTTTTTCAGGAAAAATGGCCGTAAAAGCGTCTCCCGCGAAGTGTGGAATCGAGCCGCCGTTCAAGGCAACTAGCGCGACCATCGGCGCAAAAATGTCGTCTAAAATATCGGAAAGAATTTCGGCACCCTCAGTACCGTGCCGCATGAGCGACTCCGTGAGCGGCGTGAAGCCACTGAGGTCAACAAAAAGCGTGGTAGCCATGAATTTGCCGCGCAGATTGCCCGCCGAAAATTGGTCGAGAATGAAAGGCGGAACGAGGCTTTTCGCACTATTTTTAGTCGGTTTTAGCGTCAAACGGTCGTTTATTTCGGTTGTTAAAATGGTTGTTGTCAAAGCTTTGTGTACTTTTAAAATAGTCAATTAGAATAATGCTTAAACCCTTCCACGGATTTTCATGGATTTTCAAGTAAGGGAATTTGTAAAATATCAGCAATTTCCGCTTTGGCAAAAAACTTTCCCAAAGTTGCAACTTTTGGAAAGTTATGCTTCAATTTTAAGCTATTTTTATAGGAAAAATGCTCAAAATACTGAGGGGGTGCTTTTCAAATTTTCCAAAGCGGAAATTACTGGTAAAATATAATGTACCCACTTAAATTACCTACTATCGAATCTGCCCGATAAGTTGTCATTGCGAGGCACGAAGCAATCTGCTGTTTTTTAGCAGTCTTTTTGCTTGATTAACAGTCTGCTGAAACTAAAAGATTGCTTCGTGCCTCGCAATGACGACGTAATTAGTTGCGAGGCATGAAGCAATCACAGATAGTAAACCAATAAAAGTTGGGTAAGTTATTATTTACAAATTCCCTAATTCAAGATACTTACACGTTAATTATCAACGAATACATCCGTGAAAAATCCGCGTAATCCGTGGAGAAATGCCGTGAGTGCCTGTCAAAATACCAAAACTAGGCTGAAAGGTAGGCAGAAATCCCTTCTCAAACGTCGTAATCCTGTAAAACTTAACGTAACTTATACAATTGAAGCGCGTTATTTATGCTCAAAAAGGTACATTTGCTGCCTAATTTTTATGATTCAATGGAAAATAAAGTGACCGAAATAACGGCGGAAAATGCCGAAACGACCGCGCTCATTGTGCGTGATTTTGAGCTAACAACGCCCGAAAAGTCCATGACAGAGGCCGAATTGCTCAATTATTTGGCCGATGTGATTGCGTATATGATTGAAAATCGCTTGGATTATTTATTGAGTTTGCTCTATCGGCTCGATGTGGCCGAAGATAAAATTAACCGTGCTTTGATGCCTGGCAACGCCGAAGATGCAAATGTGGCCTTGGCACGGCTCGTTATTGAGCGTCAAAAACGGCGCATTGCAACTAAAAAAGCGCATCGAGAACAAAATCCGTCGAATTGGAATTGGGATTTAGAATAATACATTTTAGACGACATGGCCCACTGATTTAACTGATTCGACTGATTTACACTGATTTTTTAGTTTTTTCTGAATGACAAAAAATCAGTGTAAATCAGTTCCATCAGCCCAATCAGTGACCCATGTTGAAATTTGAAATTTTCTTTATGTTGGAACAAAATTTATCAAAAAAATGCCTCGTTGTGATTGGTGGCGCGACGGCAAGCGGCAAAACCCGATTGGCGATTGAAGTGGCTAAACACTTTAAAACGGCGATAATTTCAGCCGATTCCCGTCAATTTTATCGAGAAATGAGCATTGGAACGGCCAAACCAACGGCGGCGGAATTGGCTGAAGCCCCACATTATTTTGTGGACAATTTATCAATACATGATTATTATTCGGTAGGTGATTTTGAGCGTGAAGCCTTGGTAGTTTTGGCCAAAATCTTTGAAAAAAATAACATCGCAGTGATGGTCGGCGGCACGGGTTTGTTCCTACGGGCAGTATGCGAAGGGCTTGACGCATTTCCCGAGACCCCCCTCAGTATTCGGCAGCATTTTGAAGATATGTACAAAAATAAAGGCATCGAGCCGTTGCAAAAACTTTTGCAAACCGTTGACCCTGAATACTTTGCAACAGTTGACCAACAAAATCCGATGCGTTTGACAAGGGCTTTGGCCGTTTGGCAATCAAGCGGCAAACCGTTTTCTAGTTTCAGAACGCAAGCGAAAAAAACGCGTGATTTTGAACCGATTTACATCGCTACGGACATGGAACGGCCCATTTTATATGACCGAATTAATAAACGTGTTGATGGCATGATGGCCGAAGGATTGCTTCAAGAAGCCGAAATTTTATACCCTTTCAAGGACTTAAACGCCTTACAAACGGTGGGGTATCAAGAACTTTTTGAGTATTTTGACCGTAAAATAACTCTTGATGAAGCCGTTGATAAAATAAAACAACATTCGCGCAACTATGCCAAACGACAAACAACGTGGTTTCGGAAAGAAGCACATTGGACGCGTTTTGAGCCGTCAAATACTGAGGGGGTCATAGATTTTATTGACGGGCGTATTAACATTTGACGGTTTCAGATTTAACAATTTTTAAAAAGTTGTCAAATCTCTAAAAGTTAAAAAATGGCAATAAATTTGCAGTAAGCATTTGATAATCAACAAATTAAGAATTTAATAAAATTAGTTTTGAAAAAAAACGTCGGCATATTATTCCTACTTTTTGCCTTTTGCCAAGCGACAAAAGCCGCCGATGACGTGTCTAAAATCATCCTTGCTAAACGCGCTGCCGTGAGTGTTAGTCCCGTTCGATTGTACGCCGATTCGACTTATGCAGCGGCCACAGAAACGACTTTTACTGAGGGGGAGTTGTTTGAAGTGACGGGCGAAACGGCTGTTGAACACTTCGATAATACGCAAAATCAGACTTTTAAATGGTTCAAAGTGCGCGCTATAAACGGCGTGACGGGTTGGATTTTTGGCGACAATTTAGCCGTCGTTTTGCCTGAAAATACTGTTGAACCGACTTTGCGGCCTTATTTTAAAAAAGCTGCTTCCTTTGATAATGGCTTTGAAAAAGCGACAATTTGGCTCGCCGACACCGACGGACACGACGTTAAAACAGAACCCGCCGTGCGTCCGACTTATCGAGAATGTTATTTAGTCGTGACAAATGAGCGCGGTCGTTGTGTCGTTTTGAATTATGCGAATGCCAGCGAAACGAACAAAAAAACATTGCAAAGCCTTCATTTTCAAGACCTTACGGAGAATAAAATTAATGAAATTCTATTAGAAACGTCCGCTATTCCGACGGGCAGCACTTTGGAAGAACACGTTTTTGAAATTTATACCTTCAAATCAGGTGCGCTTTCAAAGCTGTTTGAAGAACGCCTCACGCTCACGTGGGAAGCCGATGTTCCCGCGCCGTCGTTCTCAAAATTTGTTGAAATTGAAGGCACGACAATACGTATTGCCTACGTTGATTATATGCCTTGCGAAAAATACAGTTTGAATTTGCCGACCGATGTGCGTAGCAAAACGCAAGAACGTTGTTTGGAATACGTGACGTACAGTTTTTATTGGGACAAAATCGAACGGGCGTTTAAAACGCTCTATCCCGAAAGCCGCCGCACGGTTCAAGCTGCCGTTTTTGAAAGTATAACTTTGAAAGCGACCCCCTCAGTATCCGCCGATGAAATTGCGCTTGTCGCACCTGCCGACCGTTTGCAAGTGATTAAGCATTTTGAAAACATACGTATTATTAATGGTGAGAAAAAACTCGAAACGTGGCTCTACGTTCGACACCCCGCAGGCATTTTGGGCTACCTACGCGGCTCGGAAATCGGTTTCAAAAATACCGAACACGCCGCCGTTTTGAAGGACTATTATGAAAAATCGCCGTTGTGGAAAGGGGATTGGCGAAGTTCGATAGGATTTGTGAAAATAAATTGATGAAATGATTCAGCTAAACTGTAAAAGCACACCTCAGTATTTTTGTAGTTTTTAAGCCTCAAATAACATGAATTCTAAATTAATCATCAAATTTTACGACTTATTCCGAGCAAAGTATAACGTCATTGCGACGCACGAAGCAATCTTTCAGCAATTTCCGCTTTGGGATTTTCTAGTTGCGGCGTAGCTGCAAAATCTAGGTAACATTAGTATCTAAGTTCAATTTTCCATGCGGTGTAACCGCAAAACCGCCCGTTTCGCGGTTACACCGCGTAAAAAAAACGGTGGGTAGTCTGAATATTACCAAGATTTGGCAGCTACGCCGCCGTGAAAAAGCCAAAGCGGAAATTGCTGGCAATCATTAAATGTTGAGTATAAATAATTGATAATCAATAAGTTATTCTATCCATAACTCACGTTTAGACATTTTAAAAACAAAGAAAATGCGTTTATTTATAGGGATTTTATGCTTGCTCATGCTCGTATCTTGCGAAGATAAAACAGCATCGAAAAATAGCGAAAATACATTACAAAAAGTGATAAACGAAGCCGTAAAGGTGGACACAATGAAGGCTTTAAGAGATTCATTGGCGAAGATAGATGATGAATATTTTTCGTATGACGAGGATTTTCCTATCAATACAACCGTTAATTTCAAAGAATTTAGCTTTGAAATATTGAGTTATCAAGTGCGAAATGAGTTAAAAGAATTGACGACCATTTCGGGCGATACGATTGAATTGTCAGAATGGGTTGGCAGCAATTTAATGAATAGAAAAATTAATATCAAAACTACCAATAACGATTTGAGGTTTGACGTAGATTATCGTTTAAACGACATAATCTATGAGCAATACGACCATAGAGTAACGTATGATAAGGATAAAAAGTGGCATAAATGGGAAGGAGTTACGCCCTATGAAAACATAAAAATTAAAGATAATACCAATTTTATTTTCCCCGATATAGATTTGGGGGAGGGCTACCTCAAATTTAGAAAAAAGCAACTTAATTTGAGAGATACATTCGTGGATTTAAGTGGAGAAAGTGATAATATAGCGACCGTCGTTTACAAGGAAAAGCCCTCAATTTATGACGTCGAACACGTAATTATAAGGATTACGGCAACCGATTCCCAAAAACGAAAACGTATTAAATATTTAAAAATTTACCTTTCCAAAGGTTGTTGAGAGGCTGTCAAATTGTCAATGTCAAATTTTTACCCCTCAGTATTTGGCCATCAAAAGTAAAAAATGAGAAATGTAAACACATCAAACAGTCTTGAAATATTGAATTTTCAAGCCGAACGCCGCCCTCAAACATCAAATTTCAAACTTTAAAATGCGCTATTTTTAGGGCAAACGGTTGATTTACAAAGGATTCGGTAATTATTTACGTAAAAAATTGACAAATTCTTAACATAAAGCGGTGAGAATGTAAAAAAGTCTGTAATTTGCCTCGCTAAATAGAGAAAACGGAAAACAGATAATAAAAATAGCACTGTAATTTTAGAACAATCATTTTTTCTAACTATTCAATTCCATTCCACACTATGGGACCAAATTCTTTTAGAAATCTCACGTATGCTGCCGTAATGGCAGTCATTGGAATTTTGGCGTACTTGATTTATCAGTCGAGCCAAAAACAAGCCGCTAAACGCGCTGAAGCCGCACAAGCCGCCGAAATGTCGCAAGATTTACGCGGTTTGCCTGACACTTTGGGCAGCCTCACGTCTTCTGCAACGTCAGCTTTGTCCTCGGGTGCAGCCGCAACGGGTGCTGCTGCAAGCAATGCGGTTGATGCACTCACAAGCCCTGCGGCGGCAGGTGCGAAAAGCAGCAGCGACGTTAAAAATGTAACGGTTGAAGACATCACGAGCCTATCAGGTTCGGGTGTGCCAAGCTCTAGCACTAAAACGACGGCTGCGGGCGGTGGTGATAAAAAGCCACAATCACCAGCTACCAAAAAACCAGTCAAATTTGACGCAGGTGGTACAGGCGAATTTATGGCCATGGCAGGTGCATTTGCCAGCAAAGACAACGCCGACGCACTTGTTGCTAAGTTGAAAAAACTAGGCTTCTCTAAATCGGAGGTTGTTAAGCTAGAAAACTCGGCAAATGTGAACGTCGTTGCGGGTTATTATTCTTTCAAAGGTGGCGCAGATGCTGCTGTTCGTACTTTGAAAGCAAACAAAATTGATGGTTTTATCCGCAAAAAATCGGGGGAAATCTTTAAAGCAACCCCTGCTGCCGTAAAGCCAGCCGCTAAACCTGCTGCCAAACCAGCAGCTCCAGCTAGCAAGCCTAGCTAGTGAGTTATGAGTTATGAGTGATGAATTGTAAATTTATAAATAACTGATTATCAATCTATTGTAAAAATTTAATTCTACACTTTGACACATTATTCTTAATCGTAGTCGCTTGGTTTTAGCGCAATAAAAAAGAAAGAGTCACTTAATCCTGTGGGATTAAATGACTCTTTCTTTTTTATGTCTTTTTGTCATTCAGTAGGAATCTATATTTTATGTGTTCGTGGATTTTCAAAACACATAAAATAGAGATTCCTACTGAATGACAAAAAACTAGATAAAATCGGGATTTTCCACACTTTTTACCGTATTTTCTTCTGAATTGGCTACGTTGTTTTCGACTCTATTCTCTTCAATTTTTTCAATCATTTCTGTTTCCACAATCGGTTGTTCCGTCGTTTTATTTTTAAATGGCGACAATTCCTGCCCCACTTTTATCAATCGCCGCGACATAGTGATGCCCCAAACGAGGGTAAAAATTGCCATAATTGCCATGCCTCCATAGACCTGTTGCATGAGGAAAAAATCATACGCGCCGTGAAAGAAAATGGCCAAACCGACACCAATTAACGTATAAATCGTCCGTTTTTCGGGAAAGAACTTCGCTAAACCTATGTATGCGCCCATCAAAACACCAAACGCGGCATGGGCAGGAACGGCAGTAAAAGCCCGTCCTAAAGCCGTTGACAAACCATTGCCGTTAGCATTGAAAACGTATAGCACATTCTCCAAAGTGGCAAAGCCCAAGCCGACCATGACGCCGTAAACGATGCCGTCAATCGGTTCGTTGAAGTCTTTTTTAGGATAGATGAAACGACGTAGCAATAGATACTTTGACAATTCCTCGGTGACGGCAACGACGCCAAAAGCGAAAATAGCGGTTTGAAAAAGGCTGTCGGGGTTCTCCAAGTGCTTGAAAAATGTCTGCCCAATAAGCGCAGGAATCGTACTCGCACACCCGCACAAGAAGGCCCACAAGAGCATTTTTTTCGGCTCTTTTTCGTGTGTATCTTGCAGATAAATCCAATAAGCAAGGACTATGCTTGGCAAAGTTGCCGCAGCAAGGAGAAGGATGGTGTTGTTCATTTTTTACTTTTTAGAATAAGGTTGTAATAACGGCTTGTTCACGAACAGTTGGTTTTTAATGAATTATAAAAATAACCATGGGGCAAATGTAGAGAATTAAAATCAAGAATTTTAAAAATCGCAAAAGGTTGATAACCAATTAATAGTCAATAGAAATACTCGACTTGCGACTATCCTAATTTGGCTTTTCAAGTTGCGGCGTAGCTGCAAAATTTTGGTAATATTCAACGCATAAGCCTATTTTCTTAGCGGTGTAACTGCAAATACTAGCGGTTTTGCGGGTTACACCGCATTTGAAATCTGCCGTTTGTTAGTTGTGTTACCGAGATTTTGCAGCTACGCCGCAAGTTGAAGATGAAAACAGTAAGGGCTATTTTCCTTGATTAATTTGTCATTTTTGAGAGATAAAATGGGTCTTATACTGAGGGGTCTATATTCTCAAAATTTTATACGTATTTTGTCAAAAAACCAACAAAAAATAGGATTTTAAACGGGGAAAAAAGATAGTTTTTCGACACAAAAAACTATCTTTGCGGCTATGAAAGAAAATGAAGAATTGCCTGAAAATGTACCGATGAGCGGTACTTATGACGCGGAAAGTATTACCGCCCTCGAAGGTCTTGAAGCCGTGCGTTTACGTCCCGGGATGTACATTGGCTCGACCGATACAAAAGGTTTGCATCACTTGGTTTGGGAAGTCGTTGATAACTCAATTGACGAACATCTTGCGGGCCATTGTAACTTGATTCAAATAGTTATCCATAAAGATAATTCTATAACCGTTATTGACAATGGTCGTGGTATTCCAACTGGGATGCACCAAAAGTTGCAAAAATCCGCTTTGGAAGTCGTTTTGACGGTCTTGCACGCGGGCGGAAAATTCGACAAATCCACCTACAAAGTGTCAGGTGGTTTGCACGGTGTCGGTGTGTCTTGCGTTAATGCGTTGTCTATTCATCTCCGCGCCGAAATTCACCGCGAAGGAAAAGTTTTTGTTCAAGAATTTTCGGAAGGAAAACCACTTGGTGATGTTAAAATCATCGGCGATTCTGACCGCACGGGAACAACAATTACGTTCAAGCCCGATGCTAAAATTTTTACCGAATTGGTGTACAACCACGCCACGCTTGCACATCGTATGCGCGAATTGGCGTTTTTGAACAAAGGTTTGACGCTCACGATGATTGACGAACGCTCGGAACTTGACGAAGCAGGCAATCATTATTCAGAAACGTACCATTCAGAAGAAGGTTTGAAAGGTTTTGTCAAGTTTTTGGACGAAGCACGGACGCCGATTATGCTCGAACCGATTTACGTAACGGGCAGAAAAGACGATGTTGAAGTCGAAATTTCGTTTGCTTACAACACGGGCTACGCCGAAAATGTGTTTGGCTACGTGAATAACATCAACACCCGCGAAGGAGGGACGCACGTCAACGGTTTCCGCCGTGCAATTTCTCGTGAATTTAAGAATTATGGTGAAGAAAAGGGCTTTTTCAAGAAAATGAAAGACCCTGTTTCGGGCGATGATTTCCGTGAAGGTATGACGGCAGTTGTGTCCGTCAAAGTGCCTGAACCACAGTTCAAAGGTCAGACAAAAGGTGAATTAGGTAACTCGGAAGTGACGGCAATTGTGAGCCAAATCGTTGGCGAAACCTTGAAATATTGGTTGGAAGAGAACGCAGTTGAAGCAAAAAAGGTCGTTGACAAGGTCATTTTGTCCGCAACTGCCCGTTATGCTGCACAACGCGCCCGTGAATTGGTACAGCGCAAAGGCTCTTTGACAGGCGGTGGTTTACCGGGTAAATTGGCCGATTGCTCGTCCAAAAATCCAGTCGAATCTGAGATTTTCTTAGTCGAAGGTGACTCGGCGGGTGGTACGGCAAAGCAAGGCCGCGACCGTAATATTCAAGCAATTTTGCCGCTTCGTGGTAAGATTTTGAACGTCGAAAAAGCGTTGGAACACAAGATTTACGAAAACGAGGAAATCAAAAATATGTTCATTGCCCTTGGCGTCCGCATCACGGAAAACGAAAACGGCGAACGGTTTTTGAATATCGAAAAATTGCGCTACCATAAGATAGTCATCATGTGCGATGCCGACATTGACGGTAGCCACATTACCACCTTGATTTTGACTTTCTTTTTCCGTTATATGCGCCCACTCGTTGAACTCGGCCACGTCTATATTGCCGCCCCGCCACTGTACAAAGTGCAAAAAGGCAAGCAATTCCGCTACTGTTGGAACGAAGAAGAGCGTCAAGAGGCCATCAGAGGCTACGCGAAAGGCGAAAATGACGACTCCGTGAAGACACAACGCTACAAGGGTTTGGGTGAAATGAACGCCGAACAACTCTGGGAAACGACGATGGACCCCGCAACGCGCATCATGAAACAAGTCATTATTGACGATGCGATTGAGTCCGACCACGTTTTTTCCATGTTGATGGGCGATGAAGTGCCGCCGCGTCGGGCGTTTATCGAAGCAAATGCGAAATACGCAAATGTCGATATTTAATTAGAATAATGAATTATAAATGATGAGTGATGAATGGTAAATTTTAACTGATTGATTACTAATTATTTATGAAGTATTTTTTTTATTTCGGATAATAAGAAAGCCGACTAAACGTGACGTTTGGTCGGCTTTTTTTATATTTTTACTGAGGTATCAATGCTTTCACATCTCTGATTCAGTCTTAAACCCCGTTTTTTCCGCTTTATACTGAGGGGTCTCTTTCAACCAAGTGAGGCCATTATTGGCATCAAATTCTGCTTCATCACCCAAGGCAGGAATCTCGACATTAGCAAAACCGTTATTATGTAAAAACGTTTGAAACACTTGCTGAACGGCGTAGTCGCCATGAACGAGAAACAGATTTTTGCAGCTATCTTTCTGATTGTCAATCATTTGCAAAATTTCGTTATAATCGCCATGCGCTGAAAATGAATCCATCACTTCAACGTTTGCCCGAACAGCGAGGTCTTTTCCAAACAAATTCAATGTCTTCGCGCCATCGCGCAACTGCCCCGCAGGTGTGTTGCCCGATGCGTAGCCGACAATCAAAATGGTCGTTGTCGGGTTTTCAATATTGTTCGCAATGTGGTGTTTCACGCGCCCCGCATTCGCCATGCCGCTTGAGGCAATGATGATGCACGGGTCTTGCGATGCGTTGAGTTTTTTAGACCCCTCAGTATCTTTGATAAAATTGAGGTTGCGGAAGCCAAACGGATGCGGGTCTTGCAACAGATGATTGTGTACTTCGTCGTCAAAACATTCGGGATGATTGACGAAAACTGCCGTCGCATCCACCGCCAGGGGGCTGTCCACGTAAACGGGAATCGGCGGTAATTTTCCCGCTTCCACGAGCTTGTCCAAAATGTAAACAACCTCTTGCGTCCGCCCGACGCTAAACGCGGGAATAATGAGTTTTCCACGTCTTTTCACGCACGTTTCTTCAATAATCGCTTGAAAACGCGTTGTTTCTTCAGGTGCAGCAGTGTGCAAACGGTCGCCGTAGGTGGATTCACACAACAAAATATCGCACGGCGGCATCGGTTGTGGATCGCGCAAAATCGGGCGATTCGGTCGGCCAATATCCGCCGTAAAGCCAAGCCGTGTCGTTTTAGACCCCTCAGTAATTTTGATAGAAATGCTCGCCGAACCCAAAATATGTCCTGCGTCGGTGAACATCACTTCAATGTTTTCTTTAATTTTGAACCATGTGTCGTAGTTATAACTGGCAAAAAGTTGCAGCGTTTGACGGGCGTCTTCAACGGTGTAAAGCGGCTCTGATTCGACGGTTTTTCCTTGCTTTTTTGCGCGTTTTCTATCATAATCCGCGTCATTTTCTTGGATTTTGGCACTGTCCAAAAGCATCAAACCCGCCAAATCACGCGTGGCGTGCGTGGCATAAATCGTTTTTTTGAAGCCGTCTTTCACCAATTTTGGCAAACGCCCCGTGTGGTCAATGTGGGCGTGTGAGAGCAATAAACAATCAATTTCGGAAGGGTCGAACAACCATTTTTCGTTGAAATCGGCCATCGCTTCGTTGCGCCCTTGATAGAGGCCACAATCGAGCAAAATCTTGAAACCATCGGTCAAAGTAATCAAATGACAACTGCCTGTCACTTCTCGTGCTGCACCACAAAATTTTATTTTCATTCTCTAAGTATTTAATAATCAATATTTTAAATAAATTATTTTACATTATGGGACACTGGTTGGGCTGATATGATTGATATGTACTGACTTTTTTACGATTTTCCAGAAAAAAATCAGCGTAAATCGGTCGCATCCATTCAGTGTCCCATAATATAAAACGGCATTATCGGTTAAAAGACGCAAGCAGAAGTTTAGAACCTAATTTTTTGATTTTCAACGAATTACAATCTGACGCGGGTTTTAAACTGGCTTGTTAAGCCGCCTTTTTGAATGTTCCCCCTTTTTTTTGAATACATTTCTAAATGATTTATACCCTTTTTTTGATAGATT